>QGUX01000026.1 GCA_003242275.1 Pseudomonadota bacterium
GCTCCAGACCAGGCTGAGGCTGGCCTGGGCCAGGGCCGTGTCGAACAGGCGCATGTCCCAGGGCAGGCCGCCCAGCTGGTGCACGGCGCGCAGCGTGGCCGAGGTCAGCACCGCCAGGACCGCCACGGCCAGCACCGGGGCGCGCAACGGCCGCACCAGCGGCGGTGCTTCCTCGCCGAAGTACCACGCCACGAGCAGCGCGAGCAGCCCGGTGAGCACCAGCTCCACCGGATTGAGCAGCGGGATCCACGGCAGCGGCGCGGCATCGCCGGCGGCGAACAGCAGCGCGAACCCGCCCAGCGCGAGGATCAGCATCCACAGCGACATCAGCGGCGCGAGCCACTCCCGGATGCGCGAGCCCAGCGGCCAGCCGATGACCTGCGGGCGGAAATGCAGCGCCGCCCCGGTGAGCAGCCAGGGCAGCGCAAGACCGGCGTACTGCCAACCCGGGGCGAGCTGCGCCCGATCGGCGATGCAGGTCAGCCACAGCGACAGCGCGAGGGTGAGCGACAGCAGCCACACGGCCTGCGCGCACCCGGCCGGCGCACGGCCCTGCCCGCGCAGCGAGGCGAGCGCGAAGGCGCCCAGCGCCGCATAGGCGATCCACGCCGCCAGCCCCGTGCCCTGCAGCGGATGGAGGTGGCTCACCGCCTGCCAGAAGGCCAGCGGCAGGCCCGCCGCCAGCGTGGCCGGAATGGTCCACCCCAGCAGCCGGCTGCGGCCGCCGCGCAGGGCCAGGCCGGCCAGCGCCGCGGTCAGCGCCAGGAATGCCAGGTGGGCGTCGGCTGCGTTGCGGCCGGGCACGAACTCCCCGATCTCGCGGTGGCCCATGACCAGCCACCAGGCCAGTGCCCACAGGTACCAGGTCCGCGCGGCGCCCCGGCCGGCCCGCGCATTCACCCATGCGCTGGCGAAGCCGGCCAGCGCCAGCAGGAAGGCGCCCATGAAGGCCGCGTTGGCGACCGGCGTCGCGCCGGTGTCACGACCCAGCGTCCCCAGCAGCACAGCGGCCGCCACTGCCTGCAGCACGGCGCCGGCCCAGCGCGACAGGGGTCGGGCCTGCGCCACGCCGAACCACACCAGCGCGGCCCCTTCCAGCGCGAACACGGCCGCGGTGCCGCGCGCCGACAGCGCCAGCGGCACGGCCAGCGTGGCGAAGCCCACGGCCAGCACCCTGTGCGCAGAGCGCAGCAGCGGCGTGCGCCCGCCGTCCGGCCGCAAGGCCAGCAGCACATACAGCGCGGAAAGGCCCAGTGCCGTGGCGGCCAGCGGGTAACGGTCCCCCTCCAGCAGGCCGGCGAGCTGCGCGAAGGCCACCAGCGGCGTGCCGAACACCAGGCTGGCCTCGATCACGTCGCCATCACGCGCAGCAGCACGCCGTGCATGCAGCAGCGGGATCGCCACGTAGAACGCGAAGAACAGTGCCAGGAAGGGCAGCGTGCTGCCCAGCATCGCCGGCGTGTAGCGCTCGATGCCCCACAGCGTGCCGATGCCGAAGGTGAATGCGAAGCCGAGCAGGTTGAGCTCGCGCCACCAGCGCAGCCAGGCGATGGCGAAGATCGCCGCGTTGAGCACGGCGTAGAAGGAGAACAACGCCACGTGGCTGCCTGCACCGGTGGACATCAGCACCGGCGCCAGGAAGCCGGCCAGGATGCCCAGCACGGCCAGCGCGCGGGCATCCTGCCAGACGGCCAGCAGTCCCGCGGCAGCCGCCAGCAGCACCCAGGCTGCGAAGGCAGCGCCCGGCCCCATCAGGCCGTACAGCTTGAAGGCGGCGAAGGAAGTCATCAGCAGCACGCCGAGCGCACCGCCCTGCAGGCTCAACGAGAACGCGCGGCGCGCGTGGCGCTGGCGGTAGCCGAAGGCCAGGCCCACCAGCGCCACCGCCGCGATGCCCAGCAGGCGGAACTGGATCGGGAAGCTCATCCATCCCTGGTCCGTGGCGTACTTCAGCAGCGCGCCCACGCCGGCGAACAGCACCACCATGCCCACCTTCACCGGTACGTTGCCCTCGGTGAACCAGCCGCGCATGCGCGCCCAGGCGGACTCGAACCAGTCGGGCTCGGGCCGCGGGTCCTTTCCGCCGCGGGTTTTCGCGCCGGAGGAGGCTGACGAAGCCCGCGCCGGTCGCACGGCCGGCGGGGCCGGTGGCGGCGCGACGCCCGCCCCGGGAGCCGGCGCTGGGGCCTCGGCGGCCGCGGGCTGCGGCGATGTGGCGGGCGCCAGGGATTGTCCTTCCGCGCTGGCAGTCCGTGGCGCGGAGGCCGGCGCGGCCAAGTTGCCCGCAACCTCCGCCGTCGCGACCTGCGCTTCGTCCTTCCGCCCCTGCGCAGCCGCCTGCGACAGCGCCTCCACGCGCCGCTCCAGGATCTCCACCCGCGCGCGCAGCGAGGAGCTCCGCACCAGCGCCACGATCGCGGCCACCGGCACGCCGATGAGGGCGCCCAATCCGATCAGTACGAACAGGAACTCCACACAACCTCCCTGGGGGCCGTTCCCGGACCGCAGGCTATCCCTGTATCACGGTGGGCTGCAGTCGAGCCGGACTGGTATCACGGACCGATACCGGCGGGGGCGCCGGACGGGACGCCCGCTAGTCCTCCAGGGTGCCGCCACGGGGCTGCACGACGCGCATCAATCCCTCCTGCGCGGTGCTCGCCACCAATGTGCCCTGCTGCGAGAAGATGCTGGCGCGCGCGAAACCGCGCGCGCCGGCGGCGGCGGGGCTCTCGATGGAATACAGCAGCCACTCGTCGACGCGCACCGGCCGGTGGAACCACATGGCGTGGTCGATGCTGGCGACGATCACGCCCCTGCTGCCCAGCGAGTAGCCATGCGGGCGCATGGCCGTGGTCATCAGGTGGTAGTCGGAGACATAGGCCAGCAGGCAGGCGTGCCGCGCCGGGTCCTCGCCGACGCTGTCCACCGCGCGGAACCATACGTCCAGCCGCGGCGGCCCGGGTTCCGGATCCGGATAGCCCATCTGCTGCACGGCATGGAACTCGAACGGCGAATTGCGCCCGGAGAAGCGCTGCACCGCCGGTGGCAGCGGCACGGCCTGCGATTCGAGGATGTCACGCAGGTCCGGCAGCGCGTCCGGCGGCGGCACGTCCGGCATGGGGAGCTGGTGTTCGAGGCCGCTCTCGTGTTCGTGGAAGGAAGCGGCCATGTGGAAGATCTGCTGCCCATGCTGGATGGCCACCACGCGCCGGCTGGAAAAGCTGCCACCGTCGCGGCTGCGGTCCACCTGGTAGACGATGGGCGCATTGAAGTCGCCGCGGCGCAGGAAGTACGCGTGCAGCGAATGCACGTCGCGGCCGGTCACCGTGCCGTAGGCGGCGGTGAGCGCCTGGCCCAGGACCTGGCCACCGAAGACCTGGGGCGACCCGATGTCGCGGCTGGCGCCGCGGAACAGGTCCACTTCGAGCTGCTCGAGCTCCAGGAGCTGAACCAGTTCCGCCAGCGGTGCCAGCATGGGCGGCTATCCTGCCGTGGCGGCCGGGGCGTCCGAGACACCCAGGCGCTGGTGCATCACCGGGCTGGTGGTGGTGTACTGCAGGAACTGGCGCTTCTGCGGATACAGGTAGTGCTGGATGCCGAAGGCCGCCAGCGCCGCCTCGTGGAAGCCCGACAGGATCAGCTTCTTCTTGCCCGGGTAGGTATTGATGTCGCCCACCGCGAAGATGCCGGGGATGCTGGTCTGGAATTTCTCGGTGTCGACGCGGATGGCCTTCTTCTCCAGCTCCAGCCCCCACTCGGCGATGGGTCCGAGCTTGGGCGCGAGGCCGAAGAACACCAGCAGGTTGTCGGCCGGGAGCGCCTGCATGGCGCCGCCGGCATCCTTCACGTTGACGCCGGTGAGCCGCCCGCCCTCGCTGACCAGCGAGGCGGCCGTCCCCTCGATGAAGCGCATCTTCCCGGCCGCCACCAGCTCCTGCATCTTCTGCACCGAGGCCGGCGCGGCGCGGAACTCGGAGCGGCGATGCACCAGCGTCAGCGAGGCGGCCTTGCCGGCCAGCGCCAGCGTCCAGTCCAGCGCCGAGTCGCCGCCGCCGAAGATCACCAGCCGCCTGCCGTGGAAATCCGCCGCGCGCGTCACGCGGTAGAAGATCTGCGAGCCCTCGAACTGCTCCGCGTTCTCCACGCCGAGGCGGCGCGGCTGGAAGGAACCCACGCCGCCGGCGATCACGATGGCGCCGGCGTCGAACTTCAGGCCGCCGGCCGTCTCCACGTCGAAGCGCCCGTCCTCACGCTTGTTGACCACCGTGACCTCATGGCCGAAGTGCATCTGGGCGCCGAAGGGCCTGATCTGCTCGAGCAGCCGGTCGATCAGCTCCTGCGCACCGCACACGGGCAGCGCCGGGATGTCGTAGATGGGCTTCTCCGGATACAGCTCGGTGCACTGCCCGCCCGGCTTCGCCAGCGAGTCGACGATGTGGCACTTGATGCCGAGCAGGCCGAGTTCGAAGACCTGGAACAGCCCGCAGGGGCCGGCGCCGATGATGACGACTTCCGTCTGGATGGTCATGCAGCGATTGGAAGGCAGGCGCAGGCCCGCGCCTTACGCGCGGCCTGCGTTGGAATCGGTGGGGGTGTGGTAGTACTCGCTGTCGGCGGCCAGCTCGGCCACCAGGCGGCGCAGCTCTTCGACGCGGGCTTCCGCCGTGCTGATCGGCAGGCAGTCCTGGCAGCGGGGATCGCCGCAGGGCTGGCGCGAGTACAGCCAGTACTGCACGGCACCGGCCAGCAGGCCATCGGCGATGTCCCACAGGTCGGCGTCCTTGTCCTTGTCGGCAAGCTTGTTGCCCAGATCCACTGCCTTGGCAAAGGCTGATTCGAAACTTTCGGGGGTTGCGCTCATAGGATGCGTCACTATACCCGAACCCGCTCACGCGGGGGTTGACCATAGCTGCCTGTGCAGATACTGTGGGCCATTATGAGCAACGAGAAAACCTCCGTTCCTGATTTCTACCGGGGCGACAACTGGAACCCGGAGGAGTCCATCGGGTACCTGTTGCGCACCACCGTGTCCACGCTGATGCGCGCGGCCGAAGCGGCGATGCGTCCCTACGGGCTGACATCGGTGCAGTGGGCGCCGCTGATGATCATCTCGCGCGGCGGCAATCCCACTGCGGCCAGCCTCGCGCGCGACCTGAACACCGATACCGGTGCGATGACGCGCATGCTCGACCGCCTCGAGGCCAAGGGGCTGCTGCAGCGTACGCGCAGCGCCACCGACCGCCGCGTGGTGGAACTGTCGCTGACCGAGCAGGGCCGCGAGCTGACCACCAAGATCCCGCATCACCTGGCTGCCGTGTACAACAAGCACCTCAGCGGCTTCTCGCCCGAGGAGTTCAACACGTTGAAGCAGCTGCTGCGGCGGATCATCGCCAACCGCGACACCAGCATCTAGCGCAGGGGCGCGCGGCTAGCGATAGCCGCGCGCCTGCAGCGAGAACAGCCGCTCGTACACGCCGCCCCGCTGCATCAGCGACTCGTGGTCGCCGCGCTCCACGATGCGACCGCCGTCGAGCACGATGATCTCGTCGGCCATGCGCACCGTGGAGAAGCGGTGCGAGATCAGGATGGTCATGCGCCCCTCGGCCAGGTCGCGCACGTGGCGGAACACCTCGGCCTCGGCCTCGGCGTCCATCGCCGCGGTGGGCTCGTCGAACACGCGGATGTCCGCGTCGCGGCGCATGAACGAGCGCGACACGGCGATCTTCTGCCACTGCCCCCCGGACAGTTCGCGCCCGCCCTGGAACCACTTGCCGAGCTGGGTGTGGTAGCCCTCCGGCAATGATTCGATCATGGCGGCGGCCTCGCCCTGCTCCGCCGCCTCGCGCCAGCGCCGCTCGTCCTCGAAATGGGGCTCGTCGCCGGCGCCGATGTTCTCGCCCACCAGCATCTGGTAGCGCACGTAGTCCTGGAAGATCACCCCGAAGCGGCGCCGCAGGGCCTCCACGTCCCATTCGGCCAAGTCGAGGCCGTCGAGCAGGATGCGGCCCGAGGTGGGCACGTACAGCCGCGTCAGCAGCTTGATCAGCGTGGTCTTGCCCGAGCCGTTGGCGCCCACCAGCGCCAGGCTCCTGCCCGGCCGCAGGTGCAGCGTCACGTCCGACAGCGCCGGCTGCGCGCTGCCGGGATAGGTGAAGGACACGTTCTCCAGGCGCAGACCGTCGCCGGGATCCGGTCCCCGTGTGGCCGTGCCACCGGGTGCCCGCGGCGGGGTGTCGAGGTATTCGTACAGCGTGGACAGGTACAGGTTGTCCTCGTACAGCCCGCTGATGGCGCCCAGAGCCGCGCTGACCGCCCCCTGGCCCTGGCGGAACAGCATCAGGTACATGGTCATCTCGCCGATGCTGATCGCGCCGCGCACGGCGCTGACCGCCACCCAGCAGTAGCCCCCGTACAGCGCCGCGGTCGCCACCAGGCCCAGCGCGAAGCCCCAGGTGTCGCGGCGGATGGCGAGCTTCCTCTCCTGCGCGAACAGCCGCCGGTGGATGTCCTGGTAACGGTCGAGGAAGCGCCGGCCCAGCGCATACAGCTTGACCTCCTTGGCGTGGTCCTCGCGCGCGATCACGGTCTCCAGGTAGGCCTGCATGCGCCGCTCGGGCGAGCGCCAGCGGAACAGCCGGTAGGCCTCGTTCGAGAAGCGCGTCTCGGCGATGAAGCCGGGCAGCCCCGCCACCACCAGCAGCAGCACGGCCCAAGGCGAGAACTGCCACAGCAGCACGCCGAAGCTCACCAGCGACACCACGTTCTGCGCCAGCGTGAAACTGCGCTGCACCAGCGCCAGCGGCCGCATCGAGGCCTCGCGCCGGGCGCGCGTGAGCCGGTCGTAGAACTCCGAATCCTCGAAGTGCTCCAGGTCCAGCGTCAGCGCCTTCTCCAGGATCATCGAGTTGACGCGGAAACCGAGCTGCTCGCGCAGCAGCGTGGAGGCCAGCGAATGCCCGCGGGCGGCCGCCGCCAGCGCCGCCACCGCGAGGCCCTCCAGCGCCACCAGCTCCAGCACCGGCGCGAGCGCCCCGCCGCTGCCGGCGGCGGCCACCACGGCATCGACGATGCGCGCGCCGATGAAGGCGACCAGGGCCGGCAGCGCACCCAGCACCAGCGTCAGCGCCGCCAGCGCGATGGTCAGGGGACGGCTGGTCTGCCACACCAGCTCCACGGCCTTGCGGCCATAGGCGAACACCCCGAGGAACTCGCGGGGCAGCCGCTGCAGTTCGGGCTTGCCGGCGGGGGGCGGTGCGGGAGGCAGGCGGGCCATGGGGAAGCCCCCGAGTTTAATGGGAAACGGGTGGTGAAACTGCTACTCTCGCGGCCCGTTTTTTCCAAGGCCCCGCCGGCCCGGGCCGGCGCGCCCGAAGCACCCATGCAGCGTCCGATCCGCAACATCGCCATCATCGCCCACGTCGACCACGGCAAGACCACGCTGGTGGACTGCCTGCTGAAGCAGTCCGGCACCTTCGCCGCCCACGAGAGGGTGGGCGAGCGCATCATGGATTCCAACGCCATCGAGCGCGAGCGCGGCATCACCATCCTGGCCAAGAACTGCGCCATCGACTACGGCGGCGTGCGCATCAACGTGGTGGACACGCCCGGCCACGCAGACTTCGGCGGCGAGGTGGAACGGGTGCTGTCGATGGTCGACGGCGTGCTGCTGCTGGTGGACGCGGTGGAGGGCCCGATGCCGCAGACCCGCTTCGTGACCCGCAAGGCGCTGGGCCTGGGCCTGAAGGCCATCGTGGTGGTCAACAAGATCGACCGCCCCGGCGCCCGCCCCGGCTGGGTGATCGACCAGACCTTCGACCTGTTCGACAAGCTCGGCGCCACCGACGAGCAGCTCGACTTCCCGGTGGTGTACGCCTCGGCGCTGCAGGGCTGGGCCAGCCTCGACCCCAACCAGGAGCAGCCGGACATGTCGGCGCTGTTCGAGGCCATCCTGAAGTACGTGCCGGAGCCGAAGACCGACGCCGACGGCCCGCTGCAGCTGCAGATCTCCACGCTGGACTACAACTCCTACGTCGGCCGCATCGGCATCGGCCGCATCCGCCGCGGCTCCGTCAAGCCTGGCCAGAACGTGGTGCTGCGCCATGGCGAGGAGGACCGCGGCACGGGCCGCATCGGCCAGGTGCTGTCCTTCAGGGGCCTGGAGCGCGGGCCGGTGGACGTGGCCGGCGCCGGCGACATCGTCGCCATCACCGGCATCGAGGACGTGAACATCGGCATCACCGTGTGCGACCCGCTTGCGCCCGAGGGACTGCCCCCGATCGCCGTGGACGAACCCACGCTGTCGATGATGTTCCAGGTGAACACCTCGCCACTGGCCGGCCGCGAGGGCAAGTTCGTCACCAGCCGCCAGATCCGCGAGCGGCTGATGCGCGAGCTGGAGCACAACGTGGCGCTGCGCGTCGAGGACACCGAGGACGCCGACGTGTTCCGCGTCTCCGGCCGCGGCGAGCTGCACCTGACCATCCTGATCGAGAACATGCGCCGCGAAGGCTACGAGCTGGCCGTGTCGCGCCCGCAGGTGCTGCTGAAGACCATCGACGGCGTGGTGCACGAGCCCTTCGAGGCGCTCACCGTCGACGTCGAGGAGGCCCACCAGGGCGGCGTGATGGAGGCGCTGGGCCAGCGCCGCGCCGAGATGCGCGACCTCTCGACCGACGGCCACGGCCGGGTGCGCATGGAGTACCGCGTGCCGGCCCGCGGCCTGATCGGCTTCCAGGGCGAATTCATGAACCTCACCCGCGGCACCGGCCTGATGAGCCACGTGTTCGATGGCTACGGACCGATGAGGGGCGAGGTGGCCGAGCGGCGCAACGGGGTGCTGGTCAGCAACGAGGACGGCGAGGCCGTGGCCTATGCGCTGTGGTACCTGCAGGAGCGCGGCCGCCTGTTCGTCAGCCCGGGCGAGAAGCTCTACGAGGGGATGGTGATCGGCATCCACAGCCGCGAGAATGACCTGGTGGTGAACCCGATCCGCACCAAGAAGCTCACCAACATCCGCGCCGCCGGCAAGGATGACGCGGTGCTGCTGACGCCGCCCATCGAGCTGACGCTGGAGTACGCGGTGGAGTTCATCGCCGACGACGAGCTGGTGGAGGTCACCCCGCAGTCCATCCGCATCAGGAAGCGCCACCTGACCGAGAACGAGCGCAAGCGCCATGCGCGCGCGGCCGAGGCGCAGACGGCCTGATGACGCCGGTCGTACGCAACATCGTGATCGCCTGCGTCGCGGGCTTCGTGCTGCAGAACTGGGCGGCGCCGGGGCTGGTCGTGGACCTGGCACTCTGGCCGCTGCACGACCTGCCGGTGTGGCCGTCGTTCCAGCCCTGGCAGCTCGTCACCTACGCCTTCCTGCACGGTGACTTCATGCACCTGTTCCTGAACATGTTCGCGCTGTACATGTTCGGCTCCTCGATCGAGGAGGTGATGGGCCCGCGGCGCTTCCTGGCGTACTACTTCGTGTGCGTGGTCAGCGCGGCGGTGGCACAGCTCATCGTGCAGGGCGTGATGGGCGGCGCGCCGCGCCCCACCGTGGGCGCCTCCGGCGGCGTGTTCGGCATCCTGCTGGCCTACGGCCTCGCCTTCCCGCACCGCAAGCTGATGCTGATCTTCCCGCCCATTCCCATGCCCGCCTGGCTGTTCGTGACGCTGTACGGACTGCTCGAGCTGTACATGGGCATCTTCGCGCGCGGCAGCAACGTGGCACATTTCGCGCACCTCGGCGGCATGGCCGGCGGCATCGTGATGATCCTGTACTGGTCGAGGCGCCGCCGCCGCCTGATGTGACGGCAGGCGGCCGGGGGCATGGACCGCCCGGCGATCAGGCGCTGACCACGCGGTTGCGCCCGCCCTCCTTGGCACGGTACATCGCGCGGTCGGCGCGATCGAAGGCCTCGTCGTCCGCATCCCCGTCACGAAGCTCGGTGATGCCGCAGGAAATGGTGACCGGAACGGGCTGGCCGCGGAAATGGAAGCCGATCTGCGAAACGGCCTCGCGCATGCGGTTGGCCAGCCGCACCCCGTCCTCCAGCGAGGTGCCCGCCAGCAGCATCACGAACTCCTCGCCGCCATAGCGGGCCACGAAGTCGGTGCTGCGGATGCCCCTGGCCAGCGTCTCGGCCACCACCGCCAGCACCTTGTCGCCGGCGCGATGGCCGTAGCTGTCGTTGATGGCCTTGAAGTGGTCGATGTCCCAGGCCAGCACGCAGGTGGGCTGGCGGAAGCGCAGCCAGCGGTCGAACTCGGCCGCATAGCGCTGGTCCCATGCCATGCGGTTGGCGATGCGCGTCAGCGGATCGAGCAGCGAGAGCCGCTTCTCGGTGGACAGCCGCGCCTGCAGCTGCCGCGCCTCCGCCTCCAGCTCGTTCATGCGCCGTCGCAGGCTCTCGGTGCGCTCGCGCGCCTGGCGCGAGCGCTCCTCCTCGCGCAGGCGGAACATGTGCAGGTGCTGGCCAATGGCGGCGAGCCGGGTACGCAGCTGCGCGCGGATCTGCTCCAGGTCCGCGCCGCTTTCCATGCTCTCGCCGATGGCGCGGACTTCGCCGGTGATCTGCAGGTCCAGCGTGGTGGTGGAGCTGCTGCGGTCGCTCTCGTCGGCGCTCTGTCCCGACAGGTAGCGCGTCAGCGCATCGAGCTGGCCGATCATCTGGTTCATCAGCAGCTCGAGCTCGCGGCGCGATTTCTCCAGCTCGCTGATCCGCTGCATGACCAGCCGCGCCACCTCCTCGATGACGGCGAGCTTCCTCGCCGGCGACATCGCCCCGGCCAGTTCGGCATCCAGCGCGCCGGCGGCGGCGGCGTAGTGGGGCTCGCGCCCGAGCTCCGCCAGCAGCATCGACAGCACGGCGCGGGTGCTGGGCTCCAGCGGCGCGGCCTCCTCGGCGACCACCACGGTGGTGGCATCGGGGGAGATGTCCGGCGACGGGCGCGATGGGCCGCCGGCGGGCACGGTGGCCGCGAGGTCGTGCGCGCCCTCCTCTTCCGGGTGCCTCAGGGGCGGCGCCGGCTGGGATCCCGTGGGGATACGGACTGCGGCGGGGGCATCCAGCGCCTTCACCGCCTCGGCGAGGGCGTCGCCGAGCGGCTCCAGTTCCTCGAAGGGCACCATCCGCCGCACCGCGTCGCGCAGGCGACCGAGTTCCACGTCCAGCCGCGGTGACTGGCCCTGGGCGGCGAGGCAGAGCCTGCCGACGAGCCGGTACAGGATCTCGAGCTGGGCGCGCCGCTGGCGTCCTTCCTGTTCAACCGCCTTGAGGCTGTCGTAGTACTTCCTGCGCCAATCGTCCTGTTGGGCAAGCCCGGGCAACATCGGATCCTCTGGATACCTGACCGGGTATCGGCCGGGTCGCGGCGAAATTTATACTTCGCCTGCCCCTGCGAACGTGCCGCAGTGCGGTTTTTATGCAGGCTGTGCGACACCGCACGTGACGCAAAGCACACTGGAGGATGCATGCGAAGGATGGCCAGTGCCGCCCTGCTGCTGCTGGCGGCGTCCGGAGCCACTGCGGCGCAGCCCGCCGTCGGCTTCGCACCCGCGCCGCTCGTCCAGGACGCGTATGTCTTCGACACCGCGGAGCAGCATGGCATCCGCGTCGACGTGGTGGTGCGGGGCCTGAACCATCCCTTCTCGCTGGCGCTGTTGCCGGATGGCGACGCCTTGGTGAGCGAACGCGGCGGCAGACTGCTGCTGGTACGCAATGCGACGGGTCCGGGGCCCGCCCGGCTGGAGCCACAGGCGGTGAAGGGGCTGCCGGCGCTCGATCCGCCGTACCGCAACGGCGGACTGCACGACCTCGCCCTGCATCCTGACTTCGCCGCCAACCGCCTCGTCTACTTCACCTTCAACAAGGCCGGTGACCTGCCGCAGGCCGCGGCCAACGGCGGTGTGCCGCGCCGCGAGAGCCGCGTCGCGCTGCTGCGCGGCCGGCTGGATGGCCTCGCGCTGGCCGACGTGGAGGAGCTGCTGGTGGGCGAGTCGTACAACACCAGCGGTTCGCGCATCGCCTTCGGCCGCGACGGCCTGCTGTACATGACGACCGGAGCGCCCTTCGACGAGGCCGCGCAGGATCCGGGGAGCCTGTACGGCAAGGTGCTGCGGCTGACCGACCGGGGCCAGCCGGCGCCCGGCAATCCCTTCGCCGGGCGGGCCGGCGCGCGCGCCGAGGTGTTCTCGCGGGGGCATCGCGACCATCTCGGCCTCGCCGTGCATCCGGTGAGCGGGGCCGTGTTCAATGCCGAGCACGGCCCCAATGGCGGCGATGAAGTGAACCTGATCCTGCCCGGGCGCAACTACGGCTGGCCGCGTGTTTCCTTCGGCCGCAACTACGATGGATCGCCGCATTCGCCGCTGCCCGTCGCGGACGACGTGGAGGCGCCGCTGGTCGTCTGGCTGCCCTCGATCGCCCCCACGGGGCTGGCCTTTTACGACGGCGAGCGCTTCCCCGCGTGGAAGGGCAACCTGTTCGTGGGCAGCGGTCGCCGCGGCGAGATTCCCGGCACCGGCGGGCTCGAGCGCGTGGTGTTCAACGAGCGCATGCAGGAGCTGCGCCGCGAGACATTGCTGGCCCCGCTGCGCCAGCGCATCCGCGACGTGCGCCAGGGTCCGGACGGCCTGCTGTACCTGCTCACCGACGAGGACGATGGCGCGCTGCTGCGCATCTCGCCGGCGCCGCCGCCCGGCGGCTGAAGGCCGGGACCCTCAGGCCGCGCGCTGGTCGGCGAACTGCAGTTCGGCCAGCCGCGCGTACAGCGGACAGGTGGTGAGCAGGTCCGCATGGCGCCCGCTGGCGATGATGCGGCCATGGTCCATCACCACGATGCGGTCGGCCTTCAGCACCGTCGCCAGGCGGTGCGCCACGATGATGGTGGTGCGCCGCTTGCCCATCAGCTCTTCCAGCGCCTGCTGCACCAGCCGCTCGCTCTCGGCGTCGAGGCTGCTGGTGGCCTCGTCCAGCAGCAGCACCGGCGGATCCTTCAGGATGGCGCGCGCGATGGCCACGCGCTGGCGCTGGCCGCCCGACAGCCGCGTGCCGCGCTCGCCGAGGAAGGTGTCGTAGCCCTCGGGCAGGCGGCGGATGAAACCGTCGGCCGCGGCGGCCACGGCGGCGGCCTCCACCGCCGCATCATCGGCCTCCGGCCGGCCGTAACGGATGTTCTCCCGCGCGCTGGCACCGAACAGCACCGTGTCCTGCGGCACCAGGCCGATCTGCCGGCGCAGCGCCACCGGGTCGGTCCGCGAGAGGTCGATGCCGTCGAGCAGCACCCGCCCCTGCTGCGGGTCGTAGAAGCGCAGCAGCAGCTGCAGCAGCGTGCTCTTGCCGGCGCCGGAGGGCCCCACCACCGCCACGGTCTCGCCCGGCGCGATCTCCAGCGTCACGCCGTCGAGCGCGGGCTGGTCGGGCCTGGAGGGGTAGTTGAAGCGCACGTTCTCGAAGCGCACCGCCCCGGTGAGGCGCGGCGGCAGCGGCACCGGCTGCGCCGGCGCCGCGATGGCCGGCTCGGCGTGCAGCAGCTCCACCAGCCGCTCCGTGGCGCCGGCGGCGCGTTGCACCTCGCCCCACTGCTCGATCAGCGCGGCGGCCGAGCCGGACACCAGCGCCGCATAGATCAGGAACTGGCCGAGCTGGCCGCCGGTCATCTCGCCGGCCAGCACCGAGCGCGCGCCCAGCCACAGCACGAAGGTCACCGCCGCCATCACCAGCATGGTGCCCAGCGCCGTCAGCAGCGCCCGCACCTTGTTGCGGCGGATCGCGGTGGCGAAGCTCTGCTCCACCGCGGCCGTGTAGCGGCGCTCCTGCAGCTCCTCCAGCGTGAAGGCCTGGATGGTCTGCATGGCATTCAGCGTCTCGCCCGCCAGCCCGCTGGAGTCGGCCACCCGATCCTGCGAGTCGCGCGACAGGCGCCGCACGCGCCGCCCCACCGAGAACAGCGGCAGCATCACCACCGGGATCAGCACCACCATCACGCCCATCAGCCGCGGGCTGGTCAGGCCCATCATCACCAGCGCGCCGGCGAGGTTCAGCGTCGAGCGCAGCGCAATGGAGATGCCCACGCCCGAGATCGACTGCACCAGCGTGGTATCGGTGGTCAGGCGCGAGAGCACCTCGCCGGTACGCGTCACCTCGAAGAAGTTGAGGTCCAGGCGCACCACGCGCGAATACACGGCCGAGCGGATGTCGGCCACCACACGCTCGCCCAGCCACGTCACGAGGTAGAAGCGCAGGGCCGCGAACACGCCCAGCACCACCGCCGCGCCGAGGAAGGCGAGGAAGTAGCGGTTCACGGTGCTGGCATCGCCGGCCGCCATGCCGCGGTCGATCAGGAAGCGCACCGCCACGGGCAGCGCCAGCAGCGCCGCGGAGGCGATGACGAGCGCGCCGATCGCCAGCCAGAACACGCCGCGATAGCGGGCGATGAAGGGCCACAGCGCCGCCAGCGGCGCGAGCGAGCGGCCAGCGGCCCTGTCCTTCGAAGGGGCTTGCATCTTGCGGGCCTACGCCAGCCGGTTCAGGCCGTTGTAGGCGGCGATGCGATAGCCCTCGGCCATCGTCGGGTAGTTGAACGTGGTGTCGATGAAGTAGCGCAGGTTGTTGATGTCGCGGCTGGCCATCACGGTCTGGCCGATGTGCACGATCTCCGAGGCATTGTCGCCGAAGCAGTGCACCCCCAGCACTTCCAGCGTCTTCGCATGGAACAGGATCTTCAGCATGCCCACGGGCTGGCTGGTCATCTGGGCGCGCGCCAGGCTCTTGAAGTGGGTGTGGCCCACCTCGTAGGGCACACCCGCCTCCTGCAGCTCCCGTTCGGTGCGGCCCACGGAGGAGATCTCGGGGATGGTGTAGATGCCGCTGGGAATCAGGTCCAGCCGGTGCGGCGGAGTCGAGGGATCGAGGATGTAGCGCCCCACGGCGCCGCCCTGCTGGTAGGCCGCGCTGGCCAGCGCCGGCGGCCCGATCACGTCGCCCACCGCGAAGATGTGCGGCACGGCGGTCTGGTAGTGCTCGTTGACCGCGATCTGGCCGCGCTGGTTGGCCTCGAGCCCCACCGCGGCGAGGTTGAGCCGGTCGGTGTTGCCGGTGCGCCCGTTGGCCCACAGCAGCACGTCGGACTTGATGGTGCGGCCGGACTTCAGGTGCAGCAGCACGTCGCCCTCGCGCGCCTCGATGCGCTCGAACTGTTCGTTGTGGCGGATGATGGCGCCCTGGTCGCGCAGGTGGTAGGACAGCGCCTCGGCGATCTCCTCGTCCATGAACGACAGCAGCCGGTCGTGGGTGTTGACCAGCGTCACCTTCACGCCCATGTTGAGAAAGATCGACGCGTACTCGCAGCCGATCACGCCGGCGCCGTAGATGGTCATCGAGAACGGCGTGTCCTGGCAGCGCAGCACCGTGTCGCTGTCGAGCACGCGCGGGTGGGTGAAGTCCACGCCCGGCGGACGGTAGGGGCGCGAGCCGGTGGCGATCACGAACTGCCTGGCGGTGAGCCGGGTTTCCTCGCCGCTGGCCGCGACCACGCGCAGGGTGCCCGGATCCACGAAGCTGGCCTCGCCCCAGATCACCGGCACGCGGTTGCGCTCGTAGAAGCGCCGCCGCATCAGCACCTGCGCCTCGATCACCGAGCCGGCGGTGGACAGCAGCTGCGGCATGGTCACCGACACGCCCGAGGTGATCCGCCGCAGCAGCGGATTGCGCTTCGCGTCGGCCACGGTCTTCACGGCATGGCGCAGGGCCTTGCTGGGGATGGTGCCCCAGTGGGTGCAGCCGCCGCCCACCTCCGGGTAGCGCTCCACCACGGCCACGCGGCGATGGTTCTTGGCCAGCATCATGGCCGCGCCCTCTCCGGCCGGGCCGGTCCCGATCACGACGACATCGAAATCTTCCATGCCGGGAATGCTAGCTGTTGTGGCAGCAAATTGCGCTGCCTGGGGCAGCAAACGCGAAGGGCCTCGCGGGAATGGCCCGGTTCAGTCCCCGCCGCCCTCCTGTTCGGGAAACAGCACGTCCTGGAAACCGAAACGGCGCATGTCACGGATGCGCATGGGATAGAGGATGCCGTCGAGGTGGTCGACCTCGTGCTGCACCACCCGCGCATGGAAACCGTCCACGGTGCGGTCGATCGCCTGGCCGAACTGGTCGTAGCCCCGGTAGCGCAGGCGCACGTGGCGCGGCACCAGCCCGCGCATGCCGGGTACCGACAGGCAGCCTTCCCAGCCATCCTCCATCTCGTTGCCGAGGAAGGTGAGCTCGGGATTCACCAGCACCGTGTGGGGCACGGCGGGCGCATCCGGATAGCGCGGGTTGTGCACGAAGCCGAAGATCACCACGCGCAGCGGCACGCCGATCTGCGGCGCCGCGAGGCCCGCCCCATTGGCATGGTGCATGGTGTCCTGCATGTCGCCGACGAGGGCGTGCAGTTCGGGCGTGTCGAAGGCGGTCACCTCTTGCGCGCGCTGCAGCAGCAGCGGATCACCCATGCGCAGGATGTTGCGGACGGCCATGTGTGCTCCCCGTTGCCCCCTTGCAGCATTCTACGACGGCGGCCCGACGGACCACCGCGTGAAGCAAGAAGGCCCGGCAATGCCGGGCCTTCTCGCATCCTCTTCGTGACGATGGATGTGACGGTGCCGCTTACCAGCGGCCGCCACCACCGGCGCCACCGCCCGGGCCACCGCGGTAGCCACCACCCGGCCGCGGACCACCACCGGTGCGGGGCTTGTCCTGGGCCTCGTTGACGCGCAGCGGACGACCGTTCATCGAGTAGCCGTTCAGCGCCTGGATGGCGCGCGCGGCATCAGCCTGCGGCATCTCGACGAAACCGAAGCCGCGCGGGCGGCCGGTCTCACGGTCGGTGGGCAGCGCGACGGACTCGACCGTGCCGTGCTGCGAGAACAGCGTCCGCACGTCAGCTTCACTGGCCGAGAACGGCAGGTTGCCTACATAGATCTTCGCCATAAACCCTAGATCTCCAATCGAAACAACTATTGACGAAACACCTGATCGGAGACCCTTCCACTACAGCTCGCGCGCGCTTTTGGAGCCGCGACAGGACAGAAGCCGGATGACCAACGATCGATACGTATTTTACACAGGCAGCGAATGTGGCAAGAGCCATTTGCGCCCTTGTCAACTCTTTTTTGCTGGTTTTTGGCGGGTTTTACGCTGCCCCGGCAGCATGTTGTGCGCTCAACCTGTACCCGTGGCAACGTGATTGACTGACGCGTCAGACGATTCCGACACGCTCGACCAGCCAGCGGCCGGTGTCGGCGACTTCCTCGGCGCAAACGCTGTGCGGCATGGGATAACTGCGCCACTCCACGTTGATGCCGTGCTCGCGCATCAGGTCACGCGACATCTCGCCGAAGTGCTGCATCACCACGGTGTCCTGGCTGCCATGGCACATCAGCACCGGCGTTGCGCGGTTGGCATCGGAGAGTTCGGCGGCCAGCCGGGCACGCAGCGGCAGGTAACACGACAGCGCCAGGATGCCGGCCAGCGGCGCGGCATGCCGCAGCCCCACATGCAGCGCCACCGCGCCGCCCTGCGAGAAGCCGGCCAGCACGATGCGCGAGGAGGCAATGCCGCGCGCATTTTCCGCGTCGATGTACTGCTCGATACGCGCGCGGGCCTCGGCGAAGCCTTCCTCGTCATCGCGCCCCGCGGGCGTCAGGTCGCGGATGTCGTACCAGGCGCGCATCGCGTAGCCGCCGTTGATCGTCACCGGCCTTACCCGCGCGTGCGGGAACACGAAGCGCACGCGCGCGGAATCCGGGAGCTTCAGTTCCGGCACGATGGGCACGAAGTCGTAGCCGTCGGCGCCGAGGCCGTGCATCCAGATCACGGTGGCACGGGCCTCGCCCGCGGCCGGTTCGAGCACCACCTCGCGCTCGCGCTCGATCATCGTCGTGCGCATCGGCTCGCCTCAGGATCGCGCCCCGACCCTGCCCGCCTGGTCGACCAGGAACAGGTCGGTGAGGAGCGCGCGCAGGTGCACGCTGGCGTTCAGGTTGTCGACCAGCAGCGAGGGGATGCGCTCGCGCGAGAGCACCAGCGCGATGGCGCCGCGGGCCACCGCCACATCGCGCTTCACCTGGTCGAGGAAATCCGGCACGCCGCCGTCGGCCGGCAGCAAGGAGAATTGCGAGGAGATCAGCTCCCCCAGGCCCTCCAGCGCTGCGTACATGGCGTCGAGCGTGTCCCGCAGCTCGGTGCCGCGGTCGTCCTGCCTGCCCTGCGCCGCATAGGCGAGCAGGTATTCATAGCCGCGTTCGATGGTTTCGATGCGCGCGGCGACTGGCGCGTCACTCACCCCGGTCCACCCGTGAAAGGTCGTGCTCCACCGACAGGTCGGAGCGGCGGATGAACCCGGTGAGCATGGCCTTCAGGTATGCGCGCTTCTCCGGAAGGATGCCGAAGTACACATGCACCAGGATCAGGAACACCGAGGCCAGCGCGGCGAGGTCGTGCAGCAGCGTCAGCACGCCCCAGCCCGCCAGCGAGCGCACGTAGGGATCGCGCTCGAGGAAGGGCACGCCGGCCTTCCTGATCAGGAACAGCCCGGTGACCACGGCCACCAGGATGGTCACGGCCCAGGCCAGGTGCATCAGCTTCTGTGCCAGCGTGTACTTGCCGGCGCCGCCGGCGCGGAAGTCCGCCGCCGACAGCACCATGGCGCGCGGGCGCTGCCAGATGAGCGCGCGCACGACATGCAGCAGGATCAGCAGCGTCAGCACCAGCCCGGCCACCCAGTGGATGCCGTACCAGGCGAAGCGGATGCCGAGGATGGGCAGCAGGCTGGTCACCATCAGCACCGCCATCGTGATCGCTGTGGTCCAGTGGAAGGCCCGGTCGATGCCGGCGTGGCGGACCTGCCTGTCGTCGCCTGCGGTGCTCATCGGACCTCCCCCCCGCGCGAGCGATGGCTGCGCCGGCTGACCGCGCGCCAGACCAGGTGGACCACGATCACCGCCACGCCGGCCCAGAACGCCACCGGCAGAAGGTCCCAGGAC
>QGUX01000027.1 GCA_003242275.1 Pseudomonadota bacterium
CCGGCGCGGGGGGGGGGGCGAGGTGGGGGGTGGGGGGCCGGCGCGGCCCCCCCGTGCGCGGCGGCGGGCCGGGGGGCGCGGGCCCGCCGCCGAGGCGGCGGGCGCCGACGCGGCCGTCCTGACGGAAGACGGTGAAGGACCGGCCGCCGGCGAGGAAGCGGTCGGGGATGAGGAAGAGGGCGGGGAGACCGGTTCCGCCACGGGGGAGGCGAGGCTGCCATGAGACATGTCATCGCGATGCTGTGCCTGGGGCTGCTGGCTGCGCCGCTGGAGGCGGCCGAGTCCGTCGAGGAGGAGGCGCCGCGCATGCCGTCGCCCGCCGTGGGCACCTCGCCGGAGCCGGATGCCCCGCAGGTGGGCCGCGGCAATCCGCGCCGCGTCGAACCGGGGCCCGCCGGGCAGGCCGAGCGTACTGCCGCGGCAACCGCGGACCGGCCGGCCGCGGCGCCGGCGCGCGGCAACGCCGACCGCATCGAGCTGGAAGCGACGCAGATCACGGGCAATGCCGAGCTGCCGCGCGTGATGTACGTCGTGCCGTGGAAACGGCCGGAGCTGGGCGAGCTGGGCGGCCGCCCGGCCAGGAGCCTGCTGGATGAGGTGCTCGAACCGGTGGACCGTGACGTCTTCCGGCGACAGAACCGCTATTACGAAGCCCTGCGTCCCGACGCGGCGCGGGGTGGGCAATGAGGCCTGAGAACCACGTCGCGGCGCGCCCGCGGCGAGTGTCACTAAGGTGCGGAAAGTCTTGCCCTTGAGGCAGGGGAGTGGAGATCGAGATGTTCAGCACAATCGTCCGTTTCATGCAGGAAGGCGGGGCGTTCATGTACCCCATCGCCATCGTGCTGGTGCTTGGCCTGGCCATCGCCATCGAGCGCTGGCTGTACCTGACGCGCATGCGCCTCAGCAACCAGTCGCTGTGGAAGCAGCTCGAGCCGCTGCTGGCCTCGGGCAACTTCCGCCAGGCCGCGCAGCTGTCGGCGCAGTCGAACTCGGCCATCGGCCAGATCCTGAACTACGGCCTGGCGCGCATCCAGGGCTCGCGCCGCCGCGATGACATCGAGAAGGCCATGGACGAGAGCCTGATGGGCATCGTGCCGCGGCTGGAGCGCCGCACGCACTACCTGGCCAGCTTCGCCAACGTGGCGACGCTGCTGGGCCTGCTGGGCACCATCATCGGCCTGATCCAGGCCTTCCAGGCGGTGGGCGCGGCCAATCCGGCCGAGAAGGCCGACCTGCTGTCGGCGTCGATCTCAGTGGCCATGAACACCACCGCCTTCGGCCTGATCGTGGCCATCCCGCTGCTGATGATCCACTCGGTGCTGCAGTCCAAGACCACGGCGCTGATCGACAACCTGGAGCTGGCCTCGGTCAAGTTCCTGAACTCGATCACCGAGCGCTCGGCCGCCCAGCCGCAGGGCTGACCCGATGATCTCGCGCGGTTACCGCGCCCGGCACCGCGCCGGAGCGGACGAACTGAACATCACGGCCTTCATGAACCTGATGGTCGTGCTGGTGCCGTTCCTGCTGCTCTCGGCGGTGTTCTCGCGACTGACCATCCTGCAGCTGAACCTTCCGGGCGAAGCCACTCCCTCGACCCAGAAGCCCGTGCTGCAGCTGGAGGTCATCGTGAAACCCGACGGACTGCTCGTCGCCGACCGTGCAAGGGGCCGCCTGAACGAACTTCCGAACAAGGATGGCGGGTACGACTACAAGGGCCTGAACGAGTACCTGCAGCGGGTGAAATCCCAGTTCCCGCAGGTGACCGACGCCACCATCCTGCTGCAGCCGGACACGCCGTACGACATCGTCGTGCAGACCATGGACGCCGTGCGCTCGTTCACCGACACCAGCACCGGCGCCGCGCGGATGGCCGAGCTGTTTCCTGACATCTCCATCGGGGACGCGCCCGTATCATGAGTTCCGCACGCGCCAAACGGATGGAGAAGCACCACAAGCGCAGCCGGCCGGCCGCGCTGTCGCTGGTGTCGCTGATGGACATCTTCACCATCCTGGTGTTCTTCCTGCTGGTGAACCAGGCCGAGGTGGCCGACCTCGACGTGCCGAAGAACATCGAGCTGCCCGAGTCCATGGCCATGCAGCCCCCGGCGCAGACCGTGGTGGTGATGGTGACGCCCGAGGAAGTGCTGGTGCAGGGCGAGCGCGTGGCCACCGTGGCCGAGGTCGACGCGCAGCGTGAGCTGATCATCAAGCCGCTGGAAGCGGCGCTGAAGCAGCAGTCCGACCGCATCCTGCGCGCCAGCGCGCAGGCCGCCATCGAGGATCGCGAGATCACCGTGCTGGGCGACAAGAGCGTGCCGTACCGCGTGCTGAAGAAGGTGCTGGCCACCTGCACGGCGGCCGATTACGGCAAGCTGTCGCTGGCGGTGGTGCAGAAGGAAGAGGCCATGAACATGATGGCCTCGGGTGGGGCGTAATGAGCTACCCGCTGGCACCCTACTACCGTTCCTTCCGGCTCTGGGACCTGGACACCGAGCAGGAGCGGCGCTTCCGTCGCCTGTGGGTGACGCTGCTGGTCGTCGGCGTGCTGCTGGCGGCGGTGGTGTCGTTCATCCCGCTGCCGGAGCGTTCCACGCTGCAGCAGCAGGCCATTCCGCCGCGGCTGGCGAAGATCGTCATCGAGCGCGAGGCGCCGCCACCGCCGCCGCCGCCGCCGCCGCCGGTGGAGCAGGAGAAGCCGCAGGTCGAGCAGCCGAAACCCGAGCCGGTGCAGCAGCCGGAGCAGCGCCGCGAGCAGGCACGCCGCCGCGCCGAGGCGCAGCTCGCCAGCGTGCGTGACGAGCTGGCCAGCATCCGCGAAGCCCTCGCCGCCCCGGTCACCGAGTCGCGCAACCTCACCGGCGCGGTGGGCGCGGAGAGCCGCGCCGAGCGTTCGCTGATCACCTCGCGCGCGGGCACGGGCAGTGCGGGCGTGGTTTCCACCGACGCCAGCCGTGGCTTTGGTTCCGGCGCCGGCAACCTCTCCGAGCATGCCGCCGGCGCCGTGGAGTCGACCGTGGCCAGCACCGCGGCCGCGGCCGCCACTGTCGCGCGGGGCGGCAGCGGCAAGCCCGGCCGCAGCCCCGAGGAGATCGAGCAGGAATTCAGCCGCAACCGCGGCGTCATCTACTCGCTGTACGTCCGCGCGTTGCGCGAGCGTGCCGACCTGCAGGGCAAGATGGTGCTGGAATTCACGATCGCGCCCGAGGGCAACGTCACGGCCTGCCGCGTGGTGTCCAGCGAGCTGAACCATCCGGAGCTGGAGAGCCGCATCTGCACCCGCGTGCGCGGCTTCCGCTTCCCGGCCCGCGACGTGGCGGCGGTGACCACCACCAAGCCCATCGACTTCTTCCCGCAGGGCTGACTCCTGCGCGGCCCGGTCGCCGCGCGAGCCTCGCCGGCAGGCGAGATTCCATGACACCCGTCCCCCGGGTTCCCTAGAATCGCGGGGCCGTGGACCGCCACCAGATCCAGTTCCCGCCCAAGCACCTGGCGTTGCGCGAGGACGTGCACCAGCTCGGTGTGATGCTGGGCGAGATGCTGCGCGAGCAGGGCGGCGAGGCGCTGTACGAGCTGGTCGAGGGGGACCGCCGCTGCGCGATCGAACGGCGCGACCGGGGCGGCGGGCCCACCGACGAGCTGCAGCAACGCGTGGCCGGACGTCCTCCCGAGGTGGCGCGCGAGCTGGTGCGCGCCTTCTCCACCTGGTTCCAGACCGTGAACCTCGCCGAGAAGGTGCATCGCATCCGCCGCCGGCGCGAGTACTTCCTCGCCGACGGCGGCAAGCCGCAGCCCGGCGGCATCGAGGATTCGCTCGGCAGGCTCAAGGCCATGGGCATCGGCCTCGATGAGGTCCTTGCGCTGCTGGGTTCGCTGCGCATCCACCCGGTGTTCACCGCCCATCCCACCGAGTCCACGCGCCGCACCCAGCTGCGCCGCCAGCGCCGCATGGCCGATGCGCTGCTGGAGCGGCTCAATCCCAACCTCGATCCGCAGGAACAGCGGCACGTGTGGGCGCGGCTGCGCACCGAGATGACCTCGGGCTGGCAGACCGAGGAGCACCAGCGCCAGCGGCTGACCGTGGCCGACGAGCGCGAGTACGTGATGTTCCACCTCGCCGAGGTGATGTACGGCATCGTGCCGCGCTTCTACGAGGAGATCGGCGTGGCGCTGGGCACGCTGTACGGCACGGATCTCTCCGACGTGCGGCCGCCGGTGGTGCTCAGCTTCGGCAGCTGGGTGGGCGGCGACATGGACGGCATCCCGGAGGTCAACGCCAAGACCATCCGCGAGACCCTGGAGCGTCAGCAGCGGGTGGTGGTCAACGAATACTTCACCGACTGCCAGGAACTCTCGCAGCTGCTGTCGCAGAGCGCGAGCCGGGTGGCGATCACGCCGGAGCTTTCGCGGCGCATCGAGGAGTACTCGATGCTGCTGCCGGGCACCCGCTCGGTGGCACCGGCGCGCCACGACCGCATGCCCTACCGCATCTACTTCGCGCAACTCGCCGAACGGCTGCGCAAGACCTGGGAGGGCAGGGCCGGCGGCTATGAGCGCGCCGCGCAGTTCCGCGCGGACCTGGAGCTGGCGGCGGAGAGCCTGAGGGCCAACCGCGGCGTGAACGCGGGATACCAGCTCGTGCGCCGCCTGCTGCTGCGGGTCGATACCTTCGGCTTCCACCTCGCGACGCTGGAACTCAAGCAGTGCGCCGAGGTGCTGCATCGCGTGCTGGCGCAGGGCCTGGACGAGCCCGGATGGCTGGGGCTTGCGCGCGAGGAGCGCACGCGGCGGCTGGCCGACATCCTCGCGCGCAACGCCGGCCCGGTGGCGCCGCTGGATGCGCTCTCGCGCCGCACGCTGGCGGTGTTCGAGGCCGCGGTGCAGTGCCGGATGCGCTTTGGCCAGCAGGCCATCGGGGACTACATCGTGGCCTCGACCGAGGGGCCCGACGACGTGCTGGCCGCGCTGGTGGTGGCGCGCTGGGCCGGCGTCGACGACCGCAAGTCCGGCGCCGTGGGCATGGACTTCGCGCCGCTGTTCGAATCCGGCGCCAGCCTCGACGCGGCAGCGGCGACGCTGGCGGCGCTGCTCGAGGATCCTTGCTACCGCGAGCACCTGAAGGCCCGCGGCAGGCCGCAACCGGTGTACATCGGCTATGCAGAGGCCGGACGCGACGGCGGCTTCGTGGCCATGCGCACCTCGGCCTACTTCGCGCAGCGCGCGCTGCACGAGGCCGCCGCAGCGGCCGGCGTGCCGCTGGCCATCCAGCATGCGCGCGGCGGCAACGTGGCGCGCGGCGGTGCGCGGCTGGACGCCATCGTGCAGTCGCAGCCGCCGGAGGTCATCGACGGCGCGCTGCACGTGACCGAGCAGGGCGAGACCATCAGCCAGAACTACGGCCTGCGCGCCAATGCGCTGCGCTCGCTGGAGCGCGCCTTCGGCGTGCTGGGCCTGGCCACGCTGGCGCGCCGCCGCGGCACGGCAAGCCCGGAGTCCCCCGGGGCGCGCCAGCTCGCGCTGTCGCTGGCCGCGCGCAGCCGCGAGGTGTGGCGGAGGCTGTGCGTGGAGGACCTGGCCTTCCAGGACTTCTTCCTCTCCGCCACGCCCATCGACGTGATCGAGCGCATGCAGATCGGCTCACGCTCGATCTGGGAGCCCGGCGGCACCGGCGCCACCGCGCTGCGCTCCACGGCGTGGGTCTTCGCGTGGTCGCAGGCACGCTTCTTCCTGCCGGGCTGGTATGGCGCCGGCACGGCGCTTTCCGAGGCCCTGGCGGAGCAGGGCGTGGAGGCGCTGCGGGCCCTGTACCGCGACTGGTCCTTCTTCCACCTGCTGGTGGACGACATCGAGGCCCAGCTCGCCCGCACGGATTTCGCCATCGCGGCCCACTACGCGGCGCTGGCGCCGCCCGCGCATGCCCACTACCTGCCGCTGCTCGAGGCGGAATATGACCGCTGCCGCGAGGCCGTGCTGGCCATCAAGGAGCAGGCCGAGCTGCTGGACGGGGATGCCACCCAGCAGCGCGCCATCCAGCTGCGCAATCCGTACGTGGACCCCATGAACCTGATGCAGGTGGACCTGCTGCGCCGCTGGCGGGCCTCGGCGCGGCAGGACGAGGACCTGCTGCAGGCCCTGCTGGCCAGCGTCAGCGGCATCGCCCAGGGCCTGCAGACCACCGGCTGAGCGTCGCGGGCTCCAGGGGCTGCATATAACCCTGCGGCAGGTCAAAATAACGGGTTCCCGGCGCGTATGCGCCACCCATTTCGATTAGAGTGCCGGCCGTGTACCGCTATGACGAAATCGACGCGACGCTGGTAGCCGAGCGCGTCAACCAGTTCCGCGACCAGACGCGGCGTTTCCTCGAGGGCAAGCTCTCGGAGGACGAATTCCGGCCCCTGCGCCTGCGCAACGGCCTGTACATCCAGCGCCATGCACCCATGCTGCGCGTGGCCATCCCGTATGGCCTGCTGGCCACGCGCCAGCTGCGCATGCTGGCGCACCTGGCGCGCAGGTACGACCGCGGCTACGGGCATTTCACCACCCGCCAGAACATCCAGTACAACTGGCCGAAGCTCGAGGACGTGCCCGACATGCTGGCGGACCTGGCCAGCGTGGACATGCACGCCATCCAGACCAGCGGCAACTGCATCCGCAACACCACCGCCGACCACTTCGCCGGCATCTCGCCGGACGAGATCGAGGATCCGCGGCCGTACTGCGAGATCATCCGCCAGTGGTCCACGCTGCACCCGGAGTTCAGCTACCTGCCGCGCAAGTTCAAGATCGCCGTGACCGGCTCGCCGGCCGACCGCGCCGCCTCGCAGGTGCATGACATCGGCCTGCACCTGGTGAGGAACGGGCAGGGCGAGGTGGGCTTCGAGGTGCTGGTGGGCGGCGGCCTGGGCCGCATGCCGATGATCGGCAAGGTGATCCGCGAATTCCTCCCGAAGCAGCACCTGCTTTCCTACCTGGAGGCCATCCTGCGCGTCTACAACCAGGAGGGCCGGCGCGACAACATCCATCGCGCGCGCATCAAGATCCTGGTGAAGGCCAAGGGCGTCGAGGAGTTCCGCCGCCTCGTCGAGGCCGAGTGGGAGCAGATCCGCCGCGACCAGCCCGACCTGCTGCTGGACGAGGCCGAGCTCGAGCGCATGCGCGCCTTCTTCGCGCCGCCGCCGTACGAGAAGCTCGACGACATCGACGTCACCGCCAACCACCCGCCGGAATTCCTGGCCTGGTACCGCTACAACACGCGCCAGCACAAGCAGCCCGGCTACCGCGCCGTGGTCGTGTCGCTGAAGGCGCACGGCGTGCCGCCCGGCGACGTGACGGCGGAACAGATGGACGCACTGGCGGACCTCGCCGACCGGGTGGCCCGCGGTGAGGTGCGCGTCACGCACGACCAGAACCTGGTGCTGGCCGACGTGCGCCAGGTCGACCTGGTGGAGACCTGGCAGGCGCTGAAGGCGCTGAACCTGGCCACGCCCAACATCGGCACGCTGACCGACATGATCTGCTGCCCGGGCCTGGACTTCTGCGCGCTGGCCAACGCCAGCTCGATCAGCATCGCGAAGCAGATCCAGGACCGCTTCAGCGACTTCGACTACCTCTACGACCTCGGCCACATCGAGATCAAGATGTCCGGCTGCATGAACGCCTGCGGCCACCATCACGTGGGCCACATCGGCATCCTCGGCGTCGACAAGCACGGCGTGGAGTGGTACCAGATCACCATCGGCGGCTCGGCCGCCCACGACTGCGCGCTGGGCGAGGTGATCGGTCCGTCGGTGGCCAAGGATGCCGTGGCCGAGACCATCGCGAAGCTCCTCGAGGTGTACGTGGAGAACCGCGAGGAGGGCGAGGAATTCCTGCAGACGGTGCGCCGGATCGGCGTGAAACCCTTCAGCGAACGGGTGTATGGCAAAGCTCATTAAGGGTCGCGAGGTCGTTGCGGCCAATGAATGGACCGTGGTCGGCGCGGAGGGCGCGCCGGCCGGCGCCACCCACCTGATCCTGCCGCTGGCCGACTACATCAAGGCCATCGAGGCGGGCGAGCCAGCCGACCGGCGGGCGCCGCTGCTGACGGCCGAGAACGTCGACGTCTCGCCGCTGGTGCCGTACCTCGACCGCGTGCCGCTGGTGGCCGTCAATTTCACCACCACCGGCGACGGGCGCGGCTTCACGCAGGCCAGGATCCTGCGCGGCCGCCACGGCTATCGCGGCGAACTGCGCGCGGTGGGCAAGATCCGCGCCGACCAGATGTTCTTCCTGGCGCGCTGCGGCTTCGATGCCTTCGAGCTGCTCGACGACGAGGATCCGGCCACCGCCATCGCGCAGCTCGACCGCTTCAGCGTGGCCTACCAGCGGAGCGTGGATGGGCTCACGCGGCCGCGCCGCCGCTTCGGCGGCTGAAGTCCACTCGCCCGACGCCAGCCGCCGCGCCTGCTTCACCAGTCCGATGGAGCCGGCGCGGTCGCCGTGCGGATCCTCGCCCACGGCCGGCGAGGCCAGCGCCAGGACGTCCTCGTAGCCGAATGCGCCCACGGGCCCGGCCTTGCCCGGACCCGCCGCTGCCGCTGCGAGGATTACCTGCGCCGCAGGTCCTGCAGCGCCTCGTTCATCTTGAACAGCACGATCAGCAGCTCGCACCAGATGCGCGCGCCGATCGCGCCACCCACCAGGACCATCAGGCCCAGGGTGAAGGACCCCAGCGTCCTCCAGACACCGATGCCGGCGATCACGGATCCGAGCAGCATCAGCCAGTAGACGAAGGTGATGACCTTCGGGGTCACCATGTTGTCGAAGAAGAAAATGTCCCTGACGGTCATCGGATTCTCCCTTCTTGTTGTTCTTGGAACTTCCCGCAGGCGGGGACCCGCACAGCATGCGCCATGATGGGGGTGGCCGGCAAATCCGGCCACCGAGGAAGCCCGTGCGCGCCGCTGGCCGCGGCGGGGAGGGTCAGGCCGGCCGGGAGGAACGCCCGGCCTGGCCACGATGGCGCGAGCGGGGACGCTGCGCGTTGCGCGGCGCGCCACCCTGCGGCGCGCGGGAGTCACCACGTGGCTGGCCATGGCGCGGCTGGCCATGCCGCGCCGGCTGCGGGCGCGGCTCGGGCTGCGCGGGCCTGGGAGCGGGCTCCCTGACCTCGAAGTGGGGCAGCGGCAGCGAGGGGATGTCGCGGCCCAGCAGCTTCACGATGTCCTTCAGGTAGGGCGCTTCGTCCGGCGACACCAGCGACACCGCCTTGCCGGTCGAGCCGGCGCGCGCCGTGCGGCCGATGCGGTGCACGTAATCCTCGGGCACGTTCGGCAGCTCGTAGTTCACGACGTAGGGCAGTTCCTTGATATCGAGCCCGCGTGCGGCCACCTCGGTGGCCACCAGCGCCACGATCTGGTTGGACTTGAAGTCACTGAGCGCGCGCACGCGCGCGTTCTGGCTCTTGTTGCCGTGGATGGGCAGCGCCGGGATGCCGGCGCGCGAGAGCTGCTCGGCCAGGCGGTTGGCGCCGTGCTTGGTGCGCGTGAACACCAGCACCTGGTGCCAGTTGCCTTCCCTGATCAGGTGCGCGAGCAGGTGGCGCTTCATTTCCTTGGGCAGCCGGTAGCTGACCTGCTCGACCTTGTCCGCGGTGCGGTTCGGCGGCGTGACCTCGACGTTCACCGGGTTCACGAGCAGGTTCTGCGCCAGGCGGCGGATGTCACCGGAGTAGGTGGCCGAGAACATCAGGTTCTGCCGTTCCTTCGGCAGCAGCGCGCGCACGCGGCGGATGGCGTGGATGAAGCCCATGTCCAGCATGCGGTCGGCCTCGTCGAGCACGAACATGCGCACCTCGCCGAGGTTCACCGCCTTCTGGTCGGCGAGGTCGAGCAACCGGCCCGGCGTGGCCACCAGGATGTCGCAGCCGCGGCGCAGCGCGTCGATCTGCGGCCGCTCGCTGACGCCGCCGAAGATCACGGTGCTGCGCAGGTCGGTGTGGCGGCCGTAGTGCTGCACGTTCTCGGCCACCTGCGCGGCCAGTTCACGCGTGGGCGTGAGGATCAGCGCGCGCGGCGCGGTGCCGCGGCGGGATTCCAGGCGCTGCAGGATGGGCAGCACGAAGCTGGCGGTCTTGCCCGTGCCGGTCTGCGCGGCTGCGAGCACGTCGCGGCCGGACAGCACCGCGGGAATCGCGGCCTGCTGGATGGGAGTGGGGGTGCTGTAGCCCTTTCCGGCGACAGCGGCAAGCAGCCCGGGCGCAAGCCCGAGATCGGAAAAGTTCATCGAGATTCCTTGGGAACCGGCTCGCGATGCTGGAGGTTCCGGTCGTGTTCATGACCGGTCGCGATCCGGCTTCAGACCTTGCAATGATAACACGGAGGGCGCCAGCCGTCGGGACGCCATCACCTTTGGCCACTTCTCAGGGATTTGCTGGCACCTGTGCGCCGCCAGCCAGCCGGCGGCAGAGCAGCGGCATCAGCCAGTACAGCGCGAAGCCGATGGCTGCCGCCAGCAGCGCGAGCATGGATTCATGTCCCAGCCACACCGGGCTGGTGCCGATGGCGAGCACGATCGCACCGGTGAGCACTGACAGGAACACCACCTGCGCGCGGCCGCCGCGGATCTCGCCCACCCCGCGCGCGATCAGCAGGATGGACGCCAGCGTGGTGCAGCACACCACCAGGATGGACAGCCACGAACCGTCCATCAGCAGTGCCGGGTCGAAGCACCACAGGAAGGGCAGCAGCGAGGCCATGATGGACATGCGCATGCCGGTCCAGCCGGTGCGCCACATGTCGGCGCCGGCGATGCCTGCGGCCACGTACGAGGAAACGGCCACCGGCGGCGTGAGGAAGGACAGCACGCCGAAGTACAGGATGAACAGGTGCGCGCCCATGGGCGTCACGCCCATCTTCACCAGCGCCGGCGCCACGATGCTGGCCAGCAGCACGTAGATGGCCGTGGTGGGCATGCCCAGGCCCAGCACGATGCACAGCACCGCGGTGAGCAGCAGCATCACCAGGAGGCCCCAGTCGTTGCCGATCTCCACCAGGATCACCGACAGCGACTGGCCGAGGCCCGTCAGGCTCATGGTGCCCACCACCACGCCGGCCGCGCCGGCCACCAGGATCAGCGGGATCAGGATGCTGCCGCTGCCGAACACGAACCCGGCCCACTCGGCGCGGTTGCGCAGCCGGCCGCGCACGACGCACAGCACCAGCAGCGCCAGCGAGGACATGAAGGCGGCGTACTGCGCCCCCAGCCCCTCGAAGAACAGCAGATAGACGAGCAGCAGCATGGGCAGCACGAAGATCCAGCCCGCGCGCAACGCGGCCGACAGGCGCGGCAGCTCCGCGCGTGGCAGGCCCGCGAGGCCCCGGCGCACCGCGGTGGCGTCCACCTGCATGTACAGGCACAGGAAGTAGAAGAGGGCCGGCAGCGCCGCGGCCAATGCCACCTCGCCGTAGTCGACGCTGAGGAACTCGGCCATCAGGAACGCGGCGGCGCCCATCACCGGCGGGGCCAGCACGCCGCCGGTGGAGGAGGTGGCTTCCACCGCGGCGGATTCCTCCGCGCTGAAGCCCATGCGCTTCATCATCGGGATGGTCACCGTGCCGGTGGACATGATGTTGCTCACCGGCGAGCCGGTGATGCTGCCCATCATGCCCGAGGCCACCACGGTGATCTTGGCAGGGCCGCCGCGGCGGCGGCCCATCAGCGCCATGGCGGTGTCGGTGAAGAAGCGCGTGGCGCCGCTGACCTCCATCAGCTTGCCGAACACCACGAAGGCCAGCACCACCGAGGCGATGATGCCCAGCACCGGGCCGGGAATGGCGCTGGTGTCCGAGTACAGGTACATCACCAGCAGCTGCGGTGAGATGTCGTCGGCCTGCAGCGGGCGCGGCAGCAGGAAGCCCAGCAGCGCATAGGCGAACATGATCACCAGCAGCACCGCGATGGCCGTGCCGCAGGACTTGCGCACGCCTTCCACCATCAGTGCGATGCCCAGCGCGCCGGGAATGAACTTGCCCAGCGTGTAGCCGTCGATGTCGAACATCCAGCGGGCATAGTTGATAGCCAGCCACAGCCAGCAGGCGATGGCGACGAAGCCGAGCACGGCATCGAGCGTGCGCGCCTCGCGGCCTCCGTAGGGCCAGCGCAGCAGCGCCGCGGCGGTGGCCACGCCCAGGTAGGGTCCCAGCCACTCCGGCTCGATCAGCGGCAGGCCCAGCCGCGAGGGCACGTCCAGTGCCCACAGCAGGCCGCCCACCAGCAGCACGAAGGTGTAGCAGCGGTACAGCCAGGTCAGCCAGCTGGCGCCGACCTTGTCCGGGTTCTCCTCCTCCTGGAGGGCCTTCTCGACGACTTCGCTCATCGCGCTCCTTCAAGCAGCTCGCGCTGCCGCTGCTCGTGCGCCTCGGTCCACAGGCCCACCTCGCGGAAATAGCGCACCGCGCCCTCGTGCCAGGGGTGGCCGATGTTCACCGGCACCACCTGGTCGGCCGGCAGCGAGCGGATGGCGGGCAGGGCCTGCTGCAGTTCGGCCCAGTTCCGGTGGATGGCGGACACCACGCGGTAGACATCGTCGGCACTGACCAACGCGCTGGAATTGAGGTAGATGTCCATGCGCGCCACGCGCGTGGGCCTGTCGATGCCGGGCGCGGCCGGGCCGGGCTGCACCTCGACGGCATCGAAGCCGGGCATCGCGGTCAGCGCCCCCTCGTTGGGTCCCAGCGGCAGGATGCGCAGGCCGCCGGGCACCGTGGCATTGGCCTCGCGGAAGGCGGGAATGCCCAGCAGCGTGCTGGCGGCCGCGACGCGGCCCTCCACCAGCGCGCGGATGGCGTCGGGCACGCCGGCCACGGTCACCGGCGTGACGTCATCGAAGGTGAGGTTGGCCGTGGCCAGCGTGGCGGCATTGATGATGTCGAAGGGCACGTTGGCGCGGAAGCTGGTCACCACCGGCTTGCCGCGCAGTTCTTCCATGCTGTGGATGCCGGAGTCGCCGCGCACGAAGTACTGCAGGGGCGAGCGCGCCACCAGCATCACCGCGCGCAGGTTGTCCAGCGGCCGGGAATACACCAGCTGGCCGCGGTATGCCGCCGCCGTGTCGGTGGAGTTGTTCAGGCCGAAGGGCAGCTCGCCGCGGTGCATCTGCGGGATGTACAGCGAGGAGCCGGTGTGCGGGCGGGCGGTGGAGGCCACGTCCAGCTCGCGCTCGATCACGGTGCTGAGCGTGGTGCCGATCTGGTGGTACAGCGTGCCGGTGGGGCCGGTGGCCAGCGTCACGCGGCGCAGGCCTTCGTCCGGATCGCGCCCGGCGCAGCCGCAGGCCAGGGCCAGTGCCAGCAGCGCTGGCAGGGCTCGGAGCACTCTCACCGGACGCAACCCCCCGTTCAGTCAAGCGGCCGGTATTGTGCTGCAGGCGGCGACCGCCGGGCAAAGGAATGCGGCTGGGGCCCGCGCCCGGGCACGCGGATCCCGGGACCGGGCCGGCAGCGCCCGCAACCCGTCGTGCGCGGAAGCGGGCCGGGAACTACTGCTGCGCGAACTCCAGCTCTGCCGTCACGCTGGCGTTTTTCGAGGTGAAGGGATAACCGCTGAGGGTGACCCGGCCATGCTCGATGCGGCCGGAGAATGCGCCGCCGCCCACCACGGTGAATTCGAGCTGGCCATTGCCGCTGCTGGTGAAATCGCCGGCCAGCTGCTCGAACTGCTCCAGCGGACCAGCCATGCGCTGCTCCACCCAGTGGATGCGCGCCGTCCACGTGCCATCGCCATTGCCGTCGTAGTCCATCAGCGTCAGCCGGCCGGAGATGACGGTCTCGGGGTTCTGCCAGTCCTCGCGCGGCAGCTCGTCATAGGGCAGTCCCCTGCCATTGAACGTGGTGAGGTCGAACTGGCAGGGCTGGGCCGGGCCCGGCGGCGTGCACAGGCCGGACTGCACCAGGATGTTGGCCACCAGCAGCACGCTTTCGCCTTCCAGGCCGCGGTACTCGGTGGACACGGCCACTGCCGGCGGCTGCGGCGCCACGGCCGGGGCCGTGTACAGCGCGCGGCGATCCTCCTGTACGGCTACGGTGCCGGTGAGCGCGTTGCCGCCGGGTGTGCCGTTCACCGACCAGTTGCGCGTCAGGTGGCTGATCACCTGGCTGGGCCGGCACGCGGCCAGCAGCGGCGCGAGCAGGTCCTCGCGCGGCACGCGCTCGCACAGCATCACCGTGAGCGCCACGCTCTGGCCGGGCGCCAGCGTGTGTTCGGCCGGATGCAGCTGCGCGCCGGAGAGCAATGACCAGTCGCTGAAGTGGCGGACCGGGACGACCAGCGTGCCTTCATCCTCGTCCAGCACCGCATCCTCGTGAAGTTCCCAGAAGCCCTGGGCATCCTGGCTGGCGATGCGCAGCAGCTGCGGCGCGGTGCCGCGCACATCGGCGTCCGAGTAGCGGAACGTGAGCTGCACGGGCTGCGCGAATTCCAGGCCCTCGGGCCCGAGGCGCCAGGCCTCGCCCCGGCCGCCATGCGCGTGGTTGGTGATGCGCTGCATGCGGATCACCGTGTCTTCGGCCAGCGCGCCGGCGGGAATGTCGATGCGCAGCCTGCCGTCGGCAGATTCGAAATGTCCGCCGGCGCCGCCGATGGTGGCGAATTCCGCCTGGCCAAGGGCTTCGCCCGCGGGAGTGGGTGTGCCCGTGGCGGGTCCACGTGACGGGGTGTCCTCGTCGCCGGAGCCGCCGCAGGCGGCGAGCAGGGACATCAGGCCCACGGCCAGCAGGTTCAGCCGCGGGGCGGGCTGATGGCCGGGGGTGCTCGGGGCCGCGGCCATGCCGCGGCATGCGGATGCAGGTGAAGTCATGGAAGCTGGGTTTCCTCTGGTGAGGCCGGAGCGCGTCACCGGCCGGATGCGCGGGACATTCCCGCGGTCCGGCAGGATCACGGCCGGCGCCGCCCGCGTCTTGGCCGGCGGCGAAGCGATGCGGCAGGAAACGAACTGCACCCGGGGGACGGCCCGGGTGCGCGGAGAGGCCAGGCGGGTTACTGCCCGCGCCGGCGCGTCAGCGCCTGCGCGCGCACGTCGGAGGGCCGCAAGCCGTAGCGGCGGCGGAAGCTGCGGTTGAAATTCGACAGGTCGGAGAAGCCACACTCGAACGCGATGGCGGCAATGCTGCCGCCGCGTCCCGAGGAAAGCGCCTGCCACGCCATCTCCAGCCGCGTGTCGCGCAGGCCGCCCGGGGGCGGCACGGCGTGGCGTTGTCGTGCCCGGCCGGCGTGTTCCTCCAGCACTACGCCCACCAGCTCCTGCAGGTGGCGCGCGGCGGCGGCGCGCTCGCCGGCGCCTTGCGGTGGCGCCTGCCGCAGCAGGTTGGCGTAGCCTGCGAGCAGGGCGGCGCCCTGCGTCCCGCGCGGGATGTGATGGCCGGGTGCGGCCGCGAGCCGCGCCAGGTGCCGGCCGATGCCGCGGCCGGGCAGCGAGATCACCTCCACCGCGGACGCGCTCGCGTGCCGCATCTCGAACCAGGTGCCCTCGTTGAGCAGCACCAGGTCGCCGGCACGCACGGTGAGGCCGGGCCCGCCTTCCACCGAGACCTCGTGCTCCTCGGAAACGATGCCCAGCGTGTAGTTGTCGCGGCCATCGGCGAGCAGCTCGCGCGAGCGGCGCGCCACCATGGGCGGATAGTGCGCGCTGGCAAGCGCCACGCCATCGGCGAGCTCGAACACGGAGATGTCCACGTCCCCGGCCTGTCCGCCGGGCAGCTCGAAGTGCATGCCCGCCCAGTGGCGGGCGATGAAGTCATGCACGAAGGCCAGGCGCTGGCGCGCCGGCAGGCCGCGGGTGGACAGCCGCTGCACGTGCCTGCCGCTTCAGCCCAGCGCGCGACGCAGCTCGCGCGCCAGCGTCTCCACGTGGTCGCGGCTGTGCGCGGCCGACAGGAAGCCCACCTCGAAGGCGCTGGGCGCCAGGTAGATGCCCGCGTCCAGCAGCTTGTGGAACACGGGTCCGAACGGTGCGCCGGGCCTCGACTTCAGCTCCTTCAGGCTGCGGATCGGCCCGTTGTTGTCGGCCAGGTGCAGCCAGAACAGCGAGCCCACGCGCTGCAGGGTCACGCCGGCGAGGCCGGCGAGCTGCTGCTCCAGGTGCCGTCCCAGCTCCTCGAGCTTCCCGTACACCGCGCCATCGGCGAGCTGCTCCAGCGTCGCCAGGCCTGCGCACATGGCCACCGGATTGGCCGACAGCGTGCCGGCCTGGTACACCGGGCCCACCGGCGCCACCAGCTCCATGTACTGCCGCTTGCCGCCATAGGCGCCCACCGGGAAGCCGCCGCCGATCACCTTGCCGTAGGTGACCAGGTCGGGCTCGAAGCCATGCACGCCGGCGAAGCCGCCGAAGCCCAGCCGGAAGCCGCTGATCACCTCGTCGAAGACCAGCAGCGCGCCGTGCCTGCGGCAGAGCTTCTCCAGGTGCCGCAGGAACTCGATGCGCTGGGGCAGCAGGCCGTAGTTGGCCGGCAGCGGCTCGATGATGGCCGCGGCGATCTCGTTGCCATGGCGCTCGAACAGCGCGTCGAGCCCGGCCTCGTCATCGAGCTGCGCCACCAGCGTGCCGTCGAGCACGCCGCGGTTCAGGCCGGCGCTGTCCGGCTCGGTGGCTTCGGCCAGTCCCGAGCCCGAGCGGATCAGCATGGCGTCGGCGTGGCCGTGGTAGCAGCCGTCGAACTTGAGGATGACCTCGCGCTTCGTGGCGCCGCGCGCCACGCGCAGCGCCGACATCACCGCCTCGGTGCCCGAATTCACGAAGCGGATGCTCTCCACCCAGGGAATGCGCGGGGTGATGAACTCGGCCAGCTTCAGCGAGTAGGGCTCGGCCGTGCCCAGGCTCCAGCCGCGGCGGATGGCCTCGATGGCGGCCTGCTGCACGCCCTGGTTGTTGTGCCCCAGGATCAGCGGCCCGAAGGCCATGCAGAAGTCGATCAGGTCGCGGCCGTCGACGTCGCGGATCATCGCGCCGCTGCCGCCCACCATGAACCGTGGCGTGCCGCCCACGCCCTTGAATGCACGCACCGGCGAGTGCACGCCGCCAGGGGAAACGCGCTTCGCGCGCTCGAACAAGGAGTCGGAATATCCCATGGTCTTCAGGCCAGCCATTCGCGCGCATGCCGCGCGCCGTAACTGATGATCATCGAGGCGCCGGCGCGCACGAAGCCGTTCCAGGCCTCCACGTGTGCGCGCACGCGGTCCGCGAGCCCGGATTCGGCCATCAGCTCGATGCCGGCGTACTCGCCGCTGACCTCGTAGACCGCCCAGGGGTGGTGGAAGCGGCGCGACAGGTCGGCCAGCACGTCGAGGTAGGGCATGCCGGGCTTGACCATCAGGATGTCGGCGCCCTCGGCCACGTCCCGTTCCACCGACAGGTGCGCATCGCCCATGCGCGAGGGATCGATCTGGTAGCTGGCGCGGTCGGTGAGCTTCAGGTCGCTGCCCTTCGGCGCCGAATCGGCCGCGACGCGGAACGGGCCGTAGAAGCTGGAATGGAACTTGGCCGCGTAGCTCATCAACACCGTGCGCTCCAGGCCGTTTTCGTCCAGCGCGCGGCGGATGGCGCCGATGCGCCCGTCCATCATGTCGCTGGGGGCCACGCAGTCCGCGCCGGCCCTGGCGTAGGCGAGGGCGGCCGCCACCAGCTCGCGCACGCTGGCGACGTTGTCGAGGTGGTCGTGCGAGTCGTTCAGCACGCCGCAGTGGCCGTGCGGGGTGGCCGAGCACAGGCACACGTCCACGGCCAGCCACACCCGGCTGCCGAACTTCTGCTTGATGGCGGCAATCTGGCCGGCGGTGAACGACCAGTCGATGTCGCGCTCCTGGTGCGTGGCCGGCACGCCGAACAGCAGGAACTTGGACACGCCCACGGCGAGGTCGGCCTCGATCTGGGCCAGCAGGCTCGCCGGCGTGTCGCGGTACACGCCGGTCAGGCCGGGGATGGGCTCGCGCTCCTGGATGCCCTCCACCACGAACAGGGGCTGGATGAATTGCTCGGGATGGGGCCGGGGTCCGCGCGTCAGGGCCCGGATGTGGGGGTCCTGGCGCAACCGCCGGAGGGTGATTCGGCTCATGGTCGATCCTGTGGATGCTGCAATGCGGCACGTGGGCCGCTTCGGGTCCCGGCATCCTGCCACAAATAACCGCCCTTATGCGTGGGCTGGAGCCTTGATAGTCCAATGTTATGAAGGGCATGGGGATACTGCGCCCCTATGTCCAGCAATGCCGAACTCGAAGCCGGCCTCGCTCCCAAGATCGAGGCCACCGTGGCCCAGCTCCAGGCCGCCGTCCGCGACTTCGGTCGCGTGGTCTATTCCAGCAGCCTGGGGGCCGAATCCCTGGTGCTGACCGACCTGATCTGGACCCGCGTGCCGGAGATCGAGATCTTCACGCTGGACACCGGTCGCCTGCACGAGGAGACGCTGAACCTGATCGAGCGCCTCGAGCGCCGCTATGGCCGGCGGATGAAGGTGTACTACCCCGACCCGGTGAAGCTGCAGGAGTGGGTGGCCGCCAATGGCATCAACGGCTTCTACAACAGCATCGAGGCCCGCCAGGGTTGCTGCGCCGTGCGCAAGATCGAGCCGTTCAGGCGCGCCATCGCCGGCGCCGGCGCCTGGGTGACCGGCGTGCGCCGCGAGCAGTCGGCCACGCGCGCGCTCGCCCAGCCGGTGGAGAAGGACGAGGCCAACGGCGGCATCATGAAGATCAGCCCCATCCTGGACTGGACCCACGAGGAGGTGTGGCACTACATCCGCTCGCGCCGCCTGCCGTACAACCCGCTGCACGACAAGGGCTTCCCCAGCATCGGCTGCGCGCCGTGCACGCGCGCGGTGGAGCCGGGCGAGGACAGCCGCGCCGGCCGCTGGTGGTGGGAGAACAGCGAATCGAAGGAGTGCGGGCTGCACCCGCGCGTGCGCACCATGCCCGCCGCCTGAT
>QGUX01000028.1 GCA_003242275.1 Pseudomonadota bacterium
CTGCTGCGCGCCCAGCCCGAGTACGTGATCGCGCCGCGGCGGGAGTTCGCGCACCTCGTGGCCATCGCGCAGCACGTCAACGACGCGGCGCGCATCGGTTATGTGTCCGACCAGTTCCTGCACGACCTCGCGGTCTGGTACCACCTGGCATGGATGGGCGAATCGGTGCGCCGCAGCCATCCGCTGGTGGCGCGCCTGGAGGCCAAGGCGCGCGGCTTCGACGCCGCCGACCGCCGCGAGCTGCTGGGGCTGGTCGGCGAGCTGCTCGCCGGCGTGCTGCCGCGCTATCGCGCGCTGGCCGACGCGGGCCGCTGCGAGCTCGCCACTTCGCCGTTCGCGCATCCCATCCTGCCGCTGCTGATCGACTTCGGCGCCGCGCGCGAGGGCGAGCCGCATGCGCCGCACCCGCGCGCGTCCGCCTACCCGGGTGGCGCGGAACGCGCCGCGTGGCACCTGCAACGCGCGATCGAAGTGCACCAGCGCGTGTTCGGCCGCCGGCCGCGCACCTGCTGGCCCTCGGAGGGTGCGATCAGCGAGCCGGTCGTGGCCGCCATCGAGGCCGCGGGTTTCGACTGCCTCGCCAGCAGCGTCAGCGTGCTGGCGCCGTCACTGGCGCTGTCGGGGCGGCACATTCCCGACCGGCAGGACGAGGCCGAGCGGTTGCTGAACCGTCCCTGGCGCCTGCCGGAATCGCACCTGTCCTGCTTCTTCCGCCACGACGGGCTGTCGGACCTGATCGGCTTCACCTACGGCAAGTGGCATGGCGACGACGCGGCGGCGCACTTCATCAATGAGCTGGTCGCCATGGAGAAGCGCACCGCCGGCGAGCCGGACCGCATCGTGCTGGTGGCGCTGGATGGCGAGAACGCCTGGGAGCACTATCCGCACAATGGCTGGTACTTCCTGAACGCCCTGTACCGCGGCCTCGTCGATCATCCACGCCTGAAGCTGACCACGCTGTCCGCCTTCGTGGACGGCCAGCGTGCCGCCGGCATCACGCCCGCGCAGCTGCCGCGCCTGCGCGCCGGCTCGTGGGTGTACGGCACGCTGTCTACGTGGATGGGCGACCCGGACAAGAACCGCGGCTGGGACCTGCTGGTCGAGGCCAAGCATGCCTACGACGAGGTGGTGGCTTCCGGGCGGCTGAACCGCGAGGAGCTGGCCCGCGCGCAACAGCAGCTCGCGGCCTGCGAGGCCTCGGACTGGTACTGGTGGTTCGGCGACTACAACCCGGCCGAGGCAGTGCGCGACTTCGACCAGCTCTTCCGCCACCAGCTCACCAAGCTGTACCAGTCGCTGGGCCTCGCACCGCCGGCGCACCTGTCCAGGGTCATCAGCGAGGGGCACGGCCATCCCGAGGCAGGCGGCGTGATGCGACGCTCATGAGCGCGCCGGCCCGGGGACCCGTGCTCTCGCAACGCCGCGCCGGCGTGCTGCTGCCGGCCAGCTCGCTGTGCACCGACGGGGAGGGGGCGCTGGGATGGCGCGCGCGGCGCTTCATCGACTGGCTGGCCGAGGCGGGGTTCACCGTGTGGCAGCTGCTGCCGCTGGTGCCCGTCGATGCCTCCGGCTCACCCTACTGGGCACGCTCGGACCGCGCCGGCAATCCGGCGCTGCTCGACCGTGACGCGCCCGATCCGGGCAACGAGGACGACTTCGAAGCCTGGCGCGCGCAGCAGGCCGGCTGGCTCGAGGACTACGTGCTGTTCGAGGCCCTCAGCGCCGAGCAGGACGGGCGGCCGTGGTGGCAGTGGCCGCTGCCACTGCGCGACCGCAAGCCGGCCGCGCTGGCGGACGCTGCGCGGCGCCTGAAGGAGCCCATCCGCGCCGCGGCCCGGGCGCAGTGGCGCTTCGACATGCAGTGGCGCGCGCTGCGCGAGCACGCCGCCTCGCGCGGCGTGCACCTGTTCGGCGACCTGCCCATCTACGTCGCGCCCGACTCGGTGGCCACCTGGGTGTACCGCGACCAGTTCCAGCTCGACGTGAACGGCGAGCCGCGCGCCGTCGCCGGCGTGCCGCCGGACTACTTCGCCGAGGACGGCCAGCTCTGGGGCAACCCGCTGTACGACTGGGAGGCGCACGAGCGCGACGGCTTCTCCTTCTGGCTGCGTCGCCTCGGCCTGCAGTCCGAGCGCTTCGACGTGCTGCGCATCGACCATTTCCGCGGCTTCGAGGCCTTCTGGGAAGTGCCGGCCGGATCGAGGACGGCCCGCGGGGGACGCTGGTGCAAGGCGCCGGGGCACGCGCTGCTGTCGAAGGTGCGCGCGGAACTGCCGCAGCTGGAGCTGGTGGCCGAGGACCTCGGCGTGATCACCGACGAGGTGATCGAGCTGCGCAAGCGCTTCGCGCTGCCCGGCATGCGCGTGCTGCAGTTCGGTTTCGACGGCAACAACCGGAACCCCCACCTGCCGCACATGCACGAGGCCGACATCGTGGCCTACACCGGCACCCACGACAACGACACCACCGCCGGCTGGTATGCGTCGCTGTCGCCGGAGATGCGCGACCGCGTGCGCCGCTTCCTGGCCCGGCCGGACCACGAAGTGCTGCATGCGCTGGTCCGGCTGGTGCTCTCATCGGTGGCCGGCATGGCCGTGCTGCCTGCCCAGGACCTTCTCGGCCTGGGCAGCGAGGCGCGCCTGAACCGCCCCGGTACCGCCATGGGCAACTGGGGGTGGCGCCTGCCCGTCGAATGGCTCACCGCGCCGCTGGCGGCGCAATTCCGCGAGCTCAACCAGCTCTTCGGTCGGATAGACTAGGGCCATGATGCGGCGCAGGCTTCCCATCGCCCTGGCGGCCTCGGTGCTGCTGCTTTCCGGCGGCTGCTCCATCGCGCGCCTGGAGCCGCCGCGCCTGCAGGTGGTGGAGGTCGGCCTGATCGACGCCAGCGTGCTGCGCCAGCAGCTGCGGCTGCGCATGCGCGTGCAGAATCCCAACGACGTCGAGCTGCCCATCCGTGGCGTCTCCTACCAGGTGCAGCTGGCCGGCGAGACCTATGCCAGCGGCGAGTCCAACGGCGAAATCCTGGTACCGGCGCTGGGCGAGACCGAGTTCGACGTCGACATCACCGCCAACGCGGCCGCGGCACTGCTGCGCATCCTCGGCGACCGCAGCGGCAAGAATCCCGAGTACCGTGTGCTCGGCCGCGTGCACCTGGCGCGCGGCGTGCTGCGCAGCATTCCGTTCGAGCACAAGGGCGAGCTGAGGTTGAGGTAGGCGCGGCGGCCAGGGAGGGCAGTCGGATGGGTGACCAGCGGCAAGTCATCTGGCTGACCCACCGCAGCACCTTGCGGATCTGGGCCGTGCTGGCCTTCCTTGCCATGGCCTGGCTCTCTGCCGGCCATTACTCCACCGGCGGTCCAGCTCGTGCGTTGGTGATCCTGCTGCCGGCCGGTTCAATCACGTTGGCGGTGCTCCTCGCCGCCAGTTCAAAGCTCGGCATCGGGACCGATGGGCTGCACTGGCGAAGTGCACTGGGAAGGTCGAAGTTCATGGCCTGGGGCGACATCGAGGACGCCGTGTTCCTCGACGGAACGAGGGGCTGGATCATCCGTTCGGCCCGCGGTGACAGCATTCGCATCAACGGGCTCACGGCCGGGTGTCACATTTTGGCGAAGGAACTGGAGCGGCGCGGCGTCAGGGTATCCGGATAAGGTTGCCGAACGCTTCAGCGGTAATGCTGGATGGACGGTCAAGAACAGTTTGGGGCTGTAGGGTTCCAGGGATGCCTGCAGGTGGCTTGAGGCAAGAAGCACTGAGGAATGCCATCGCTTGCATGAGCGACGGCGATGATTGGGATGGACCGGTGCCGCCCGAGGATCAGGAGGTCATGGACGAGATTACGCGCCGGGGATATGGAGGGCATGCCATGCTCGGATCCCTGGGGCTCATTCATATGAACGGGCGGGTTTTTGACGCCATCCTTGGAAGGTTCCTGTCGCCCGGTCCTTTTGTTCCGGAACCCGGATTTACACAGAGCCATAATCGCTACTCGTATGTTTTCAATAATCCGCTGAGTTTCATTGACCCAAGCGGGTTCAATCCGGAAGGGACCGAGAATGATATTGACGAAATAACCGTGATTGGCGAGCGGATACCTTTCGAATGTCCGGCGCCAAACATCGTTGTCATATACAACGATTTCACGGTCCCCGATTGCATGGATCTTCAGCAGGCCGGCCTTTTGCAGTCCATTTTCCAATGGGAGTATGAGTGGCAGGATGAGGTTCCCGGGACGTACTCGCCCTATGGCCGTTCGCTCCTGGTTTCGGCGCCACGTCACGGGCCATTTCGGGTGGTGGGGCGCGAGACGACAGCGTTGCGAAGTACGGTGCAGGTTGCGCAGCCGCAAAGTCGGCAGTGCTACGCACCGTTTACCGGCGGAGATTCGTACCTGAGTAACTACGCCGCACGAGTTGGCAACTTGGTTGCCGGCGTCCTCGATTCGTTCAGTGGTGGCATTGACCTTGGGGCGCAGATTTCCGGCTCCGTAAACATCTTCAGTATCAAGCCCGGCTTCTCGGCCGGTGTCTTCAACGGGAATCTTTCCCTGACTGGCGCCGGCAACCTGACCCTCAGCGTGAAATCGCCTACGCCGGGTCGGCTTACCTACGGAGAGGCGAGTCTGTCGATCGGGCCAGTGAAGGTCGGAACTGCAAGCGCCAGCGTGACGGAGGGCATCTCGACACGCACCGGTTCGTTCTCCCAGGCCAACGACGGATTTTCGGGGATGGCCCGCATGGTCCCAGCTATCCGATACAACGAAGATCGTCAGCGTGCTGGGCTTGCTCGCTGGCACGTTCGCGGGCGCTTACGTGTTCCACTGGCTATTCCCCAAGGCGTTGGGGTCGAAGTCCAGTGTGTGAGTCGCCGCAAAGTGAGTCGTGCATTGGAACCGCGAAGCAATGCGGCATCGAGAGCTTTTGGCGAGACAATGCTGCGGGGAGATTCCTTTCTCATTTCGCTGATCCGCTCGCCTTGTTCAATGACGGGGTCAATCCACTATCTAAGGTATGGCTTACGCCTCGAGAGCAAAATGATGCAAGGTTTATTGGCTTCTTATCACTCGTGACTGGCGGCACAGGATACGCAACTGGGTTCGAGGCGAGACTCGGAGCAAATCTACGTATCGCGCCGTTTGGGAATCGCACGGGCCATGAGCTTGGCCGATATCCTCACTATCACAGGCGTGGGGTCGATGCGGCCACTGGCGAGACACTTCCCGGTCAAGGAATTGGACGTCATCGGCCGTGGGAGACGAAATCGCCTGATACATCGTTCTGGGATCGATGGCTGCGCCGTTGATCCTCAGCGATCAGGGGGACGTTGCTGTCTTTGAGACAGTGCGCGATCTTGAGCGTTACGTGGAGTCACCGGACGTTGCTGCCTACCGTGTCTATGATGCTCCTGGGCGACGTTACTTCTTCAAGGGATATCGATATCCTGCGATAGATGGATCGGTGTTCCAGAGGGTCAAGTCGGTACAGCTCGACGAGGAGAATCCTGGCCATGATGCGGCGGATGAACTCATGGAGTTGCTGCGTAGCTACTTGCGGCGCGTCGAGCGCCGCGAGCCGAGCGAAGCGTTGTCACTTCAGCAGCTAGTACAGAAGACAATCGAGATTAGCGGATACACGCGATAGCAATCGTCCGTAGTGGAACCCGCTCTCACCGCCCGTCACGCCGCGTGCAGGGCGTGTTGTTGGTAAGCGAGCGCACGCGGCGCGCCGGGCTGCGGCGTGCAGACGTTGTGAACTGTGGCGCTGTTCATCGCTGTGCTCCGAAGAGGCGGGCACTTAAACATAACGCTGAGAGGTTTATGCGCAGTTGGCCTGCGGCCAACGGTCCGTGCGCGCTGCGCGCGCACCGCATAATCCGCGCTAAGTTGAGGCGCGCTGACGCGCGCCGCTGTTGCCGGTAAGCGGCCAAAGTCAGAACAGCTTGCCTTGCTTGGCGAGTTCTTCCGGATCGGAACCTGAGCGCAGCAGGCCGATGATGATGAACTGCCAGCGCCGCCTGGCCATTTCCGCGGGCACATCGGCGACAGCCGAAGTCGGACCAAGGTTGAGCTGGAACTTTGGTGAATGTGCCGTCGCGTTGGTCCCGGAAATTCCGGTGCCGTTCACGAATGCCAGGACGTTCCACGAGGGCCTGGCGTGGTCTCAGGTGCCCCGGATCCGCTCGTACAGCGCCACATACTCCCCGACCCTGCGCTCCCAGGAAAAATCCTGCGCCATCGCATTGGCGATGATCTTCTGCCACAGCGGCTTCTTCGCATACCACGCCAGCGCGGTCCCGAAGCCCCAGGTGAGGCCGCCCTCGTCATAGTCGTTGAACACCACCCCGGTGCCCGTGCCGCTCGGCGGGTCGAAGTGCTGCACGGAATCCGCCAGCCCGCCGGTGCGCCGGACCACCGGGATGGTGCCGTAGATCTGGCTGTACATCTGGTTGAGCCCGCAGGGCTCGTACAGTGAGGGCATCAGGAAGATGTCGCTGGCGGCCTCGATCCAGTGGGCCTCGGCCTCGCTGTAGCCGCAGACGAAGCTCACCCGCTTCGGGTACTTCGCCGCCAGTTCGCGGAAGAACTCCTCGTACCGCGCCTCGCCACTGCCCAGCACGCCGCAGGCGAACTCATGCTTCTCCATCAACCGTGGCAGCACCTTCATCACGAGGTCCAGCCCCTTCTGCGAGGCGAAGCGGCTCACCATGCCGACCAGCGGCACGCGCCGGCGCGGCGGCAGCACCAGGCCGCGCTCCCGCGCGAACTGCCGGCGCAGCTCGGCCTTGCCGGTGAGTCGCCCGGCGCTGAAGTGGCGCGGCAGGTAGCGGTCCGTGGCGGGGTTCCACTCCCTGATGTCCACGCCGTTCAGGATGCCGCTGATTGCGGCGGCGCGCTGGCGCAGCAGCCCGTCGAGGCCATGGCCATGCTCGGGCGTCTGGATCTCGCGCGCATAGGTGGGGCTGACGGTGCTGATGGCGTCGGCATGGGTGATGCCCTCCCGCATCAGGTTCACGCGCCCGGCCGCCAGTTCCGTTCCGTCCAGCCTGTGCACCGAATCCCCCAGCCCGGTGTCGGCCACGTGCGCGGCGCTGAACACGCCCTGGTAGGCGAGGTTGTGGATGGACATCAGGCTGCGCGTGCCCTGGAACAGCCGGTCCCAGGCGTACACGGTCTTCACCAGCAGCGGCCCCAGGCCCGTGTGCCAGTCATTGCAGTGGAGGATGTCGGGCGCGAAGGCCATGTGCTGGCAGGCCACCAGCGCGGCGTGCGTGAGCAGGATGAAGCGCAGGTGCTCGTCGGCATCCGTGGTGTAGATGCGGCCGCGGCCATAGAACGCCGGCGCGTCCACCAGGTACACGGGTGCGGTGGAACCGGGCAGGCGCGCGGCGCGCACGTCGAAAGTGAGCTGGTGCGGCCCGAGCCGCACGGCAAGGCCGCGCAGCCGCTCCACCGGCGAGATTTCGAGGCTGCTGCGGCCGATGCTGTCGTACAGCGGCATGAACAGGCGGATGTCGTGTCCCGCCTCGTGCAGGTACTTCGTCAACGCACCGGACACGTCGGCGAGGCCGCCGGTCTTGGCCAGCGGCGCGGCTTCGGAGGCGATGAAACAGATGCGGAGGGGCATCCGTCGAGTGTAGCGGTATCATGTGCGGATGCAGCGAGTGCTGGTGATCGTGGTCGTCTTCCTGCTGGTGACGGCTTCCCTCGGCGTGGGCGCATTGGCGGCGCATTGGCCGTTCTGGCGGCGTGCCTGGGCCTGGCATACCGCCGAGGGCGGCTGGCCGCAGGAGCTGCCGGGACCGCAGGCCATCGTGCGCGGCGGTGGTGGCTCGCCGCTCGACTTCGAGGCGGCCGGCGAGGACCTCGCCATGGTGGCCCTGAAGACCGATACGCAACTCCTCCTGCGCGTGCGCGATGGCCGGGCCGATGCGTGGCTGGCGCCGGGCTTCGAGGCGACGACTCCCATCGACGGGCGTGGACTTGCGGTGGCGCTGATCGAGGCGCTGTTCATGCGGCTCGAGGCCGCGCAGCCCGGACTGCTCGACCGGCCGGTGGGCGCGTGGCTGGCGCCGTGGCGCCAGGATGCGCGCGGGGCGATGAGCGTGCGCGAGCTGCTGGGGCAGGTGGCAGGAGGCATCGACAGCCCGCCGGCCCCTGCGCCGCTGAACCCCTTCAGCCCGCGCGCGCGGCTGGCGTCGGGGCCGGGCTATGGGCGGGCCGCATTGTTGGTCCATTCACCCACGGACCGCGACGATCGCCGCGCGGCCGCCGCGCAGCTGCTCGCCATGGTGGCCGCGTCGATGGAGGGCACCCGCTTCACCACGGTCCTGGAGGAATGGCTGTGGTCCGAGGCCGCCGCCGGTGATGCCTGGCTGACGCTCGATCGCCGCAATGGCGATGCGGCCGCGCATTGCTGCATCCGGGCGGCTGCGGCGGACTGGCTGCGCATCGGGCTGGCCCTGGCCGGCGCGGCCGGCAACGAGGTGCGTGTGGTCCGCACCAGGGGCAGGCTGCTGGCCTTCGGTGCGGGCGGCTCCCTGCTGTGGGTGGGCACCGGACCAGCACCTTCGGGACTCGAAATGCTGTTGCGCGCCAACGGGGTTCCCGGCGGGGGCGCCGCATTGGCAGCGGCAGTGCACTGAGCCACACTGCGGAATCTGTAGTGCCGCGGCGCCATCGCGCGGTGCAATAATGGCCGCCTAATGGCTGACCCGCGTACCGTAACGACCGTTGCCAGCGTCGTGCTCGCCGTGGCATGTGCAAGCTGGGCCATCTATGAAGCCAAGCACGACCGGCCGGTGGATACCTTCGCGGCCGCCGCCGGCCCGCGCGCTCCCGTCGCCGTGCAGGTGATCACCGCGGAGGCGCAGCTTCGCCCGCTGCGCGTGGGCCTGCAGGCCATCGGCACCGCGGTGGCCAATGAATCCGTCGAGATCTCCTCCAAGACCACCAACATCGTCACGGCGATCCGCTTCACCGACGGCCAATGGGTCGAGGCCGGCCAGGTGCTGGTGGAGCTGGACCGCGAGTCCGCCGCCGCCGACCTCGCGGCCGCGACGGCCGAGTACGAGGAAAGCCTGAGCCAGTGGAACCGCGCCCGCGAGCTGGTGTCCACCCAGGTGCTGTCGCGCTCGCAGTTCGAGCAGATCGAGGCGACCATGAAATCCAACCTCGCGCGCATGGACGCCGCGCGCGCGCGGCTGGCCGATACCTACATCCGCGCACCCTTCGCCGGCCGCGTGGGCCTGCGGCGCGTGAGCCTGGGGGCGCTGGTGACGCCGGGCACGGTGATCACCACGCTCGATGACACCAACACCATCAAGGTGGACTTCGCCGTCCCGGAAATGCAGCTCGGTTCGCTGGCCCGCGGCCAGAAGGTGGTGGCGCGTACGTCGGCCTATCCCGGCCGCGACTTCTCCGGCACCGTGGCCAGCATCGATTCGCGCGTCGACGCCGCCACCCGCTCGGTGGTGGTGCGCGCCACGGTCCCGAACCGCGACGGTGCGCTCAAGCCCGGCATGTTCATGACGGTGGAACTGACGCAGGACGAGCGGCCGGCGCTGGTGATCCCCGAGGAGGCGCTGGTGCCCGAGCAGGCGCGCCAGTTCGTGTTCGTGGCGAAGAACGGCGTGGCCGACAAGCGCGAGGTCACGCTGGGCCGGCGCGAGCCGGGCTTCGTGGAGATCACCGATGGACTGGCGGCCGGTGAGGCCGTGGTGATCGAGGGCACGCTCAAGCTCCGCCACGGCACGCCGGTCATCGAGGCCGGCCAGGAGCCGCCGCCACCGCCCGCCGACGGCTTCTCCGACCCGTCGGGCGGGCGGGCCACATGACCATTTCCGAGCTCTCGATCCGGCGGCCGGTGTTCGCCACCGTGCTGTCACTGCTGCTGCTGATCGTGGGCATCATGGCGGCGCTGCGCCTGCCCATCCGCGAATACCCCGACATCCAGCAGCCGGCCGTCAGCGTCAACGTTACCTACCGCGGCGCCAATGCCGCGGTGATCGAGACCCGCATCACCCAGCTCATCGAGAACGAGGTGGCGGGCCTGGAGGGCGTGGACAAGGTGATCTCGCGCAGCCGCGACGAGCGCGCCACCATCGACGTGCTGTTCACGCCCTCGCGCGACATCGATTCGGCGGCGAACGACGTGCGCGACCGGGTCACGCGCGTGATCCGCCGCCTGCCCGACGAGGCCGACCCGCCGCAGGTGGAGAAGGTGGACAGCGGCGCCGACCCGGTGCTGTTCGTGATCCTCTCCAGCAACCGCCGCAATGCGCTGGAGCTGACCGACTACGCCGAGCGCTACCTGGTGGACCGCCTGGGCGCGGTGCCCGGCGTGGCCAGCGTGTTCATCAATGGCGCGCGCCGCTATGCCATGCGCATCTGGCTGGACCGCGGCGCCATGGCGGCGCGGGGCATCACGGTCAACGACATCGAGAACGCCCTGCGCAGCGAGAACATCGAGCTGCCGGCTGGCCGCATCGAGTCGCGGCAGCGCGAGTTCACGCTGCGTACCGACACCTCGATGCGCAGCGAGGAGGAGTTCCGCAACCTCGTGGTGGGCCGCGGCCGCGACGGCTACCTGGTGCGACTGGGCGAGGTGGCGCAGGTGCAGCTCGCCGCCGAGAACCAGCGCGGCGGCTCGGCCACGGAATCCGGGCCGGCGCTGCTGATGCCGGTGACGCCGCTGTCCACCGCCAACGTGCTGGAGGTGGCCGACGCGGTCAAGCGCGAGATGGCGCTGATCCGCGAGGGGCTGCCCGAGGACATCTCCTTCGAGGTGAACATCGACAACTCGGTGTTCATCCGCGAGTCCATGCGCAAGGTGATGATGGTGCTGGGGGAGACCGGCGTCATCGTGCTGGTGGTGATCTTCCTGTTCCTGGGCACGGTGCGCGCGACCCTGATCCCGGCCGCGACCATTCCCGTGTCCATCATGGCCGCCACCATCGTGATGGCGGCGCTGGGTTATTCCATCAACACGCTGACCCTGCTGGGCGCGGTGCTGGCCATCGGCCTGGTGGTCGACGACGCCATCGTCGTGCTGGAAAACATCGTCCGGCGCATCGAGCTGAAGGAACCGCCGCTGCTGGCGGCCATCAACGGCAGCCGCGAGATCGGCTTCGCGGTGATCGCCACCACCATGGTGCTGGTGGCCGTGTTCCTGCCGATTTCCTACCTCGAGGGCAATGTCGGCCGGCTGTTCTCGGAGTTCGGCGTGTCGATCGCCGCGGCGGTGGCCTTCTCGGCGATGGTGGCGCTGACGCTGACGCCGATGATGACTTCCAAGCTGTTCTCGCGCGGCATCCACCGCGGGCGGATCGCGAACGCAGTCGACCGCATCTTCAGGTCGATCACCGACGGCTACCGCGAGGCGCTGCGCTGGACCCTGTCGGGCGTCCGTCCCGTGGTGGTGCTGTCGCTGGCCGGCGTGGTGGCGGCCGCCGCCATCCTGCTGATGGTGGTGGGCTGGCCCTGGCAGGGCATGCGCCTGCCCACCGAGCTGGCGCCGCGCGAGGACCGCGGCCGCGTGCAGGTCATCGTGCAGGCCCCGGAGGGCTCCAGCTTCGAGTACACCGAGCGCCAGCTCGAGCGCGTGGCCGAGATCGCCTATGAAGAGGTGCTGCGCGGCAATGCCACGCGCGTGATCCGCCGCACCGGGAGCTGGCAGAACCAGGCCTCGGTGAGCACCGGCATGGTGTTCATGCCGCTGAAGCCCTGGGGAGAGCGGCCCGACACTGCCGAGCAGATCGTGGCGCGCCTGCAGAAGCGCACCGCCGACATTCCCGGTGCGCGCGTGGTGCCGCGCAGCCCGGGCGGACTGGGCGGCTCGGGCAAGCCGGTGCAGCTGGTACTGCAGGGCCCGGAGTACCGGGCGGTGGCCGACGTGGCCGAGAAGGTGATGGCGGTGGCCTCGCAGCACCCGGGCCTGGCCAACCTCGAGATGGACTACGAGGAGCGCCAGCCGCAGCTGCGCGTCGACGTGGACCGCAACCGCGCCGCCGACCTCGGCGTGTCGGTCACGGCGGTGGCGCGCGCGCTGGAGACCATGCTGGGCTCGCGCGTGGTCACCACCTTCCTGATGGGCGGCGACGAGTACAACGTGGTGCTGCAGGCGCGCGACGACCAGCGTGCCTCGGTGGGCGACCTCGACAACATCTACGTGCGTTCCGAGCGCAGTGGCGAGCTGGTGCCGCTGGCCAGCGTGGTGCGCATCCAGGAGACCGGCGCGGCCTCCGAGCTGCGCCGCTTCAACCGCCTGCGCTCGGTCACGGTGTCGGCCAACCTGAATCCCGGCTTCGCGCTGGGCGAGGCGCTGGAATACCTGGAGCAGGTGGTGCGCGAGCAGCAGGGCGACGTGCCCATCCAGATCGAGTACGACGGTGAGTCGCGCGAGCTCAAGCGCTCCTCCAGCGGCCTGATGCTCACCTTCGCGTTTGCCATGCTGATCGTGTACCTGGTGCTGGCGGCGCAGTTCGAGAGCTTCGTGCACCCGCTGGTAATCCTGGCCGCCGTGCCCATGGCGCTGACCGGCGCGCTGTTCGGCCTGTGGCTGTTCGGCTCCTCGATCAACATCTTCAGCCAGATCGGGGCGGTGATGCTGATCGGCATCGCCAGCAAGAACGGCATCCTGATCGTGGAATTTGCCAACCAGCTGCGTGACCGGGGCATGGAGTTCCTCGAGGCCACCATCGAGGCGGCGGTGACACGCCTGCGCCCGGTGGCGATGACCACGCTGGCCACCGCGGCCGGCGCGGTGCCGCTGGCGATCGCCACCGGCGCGGGCGCGGAGAGCCGCCAGTCCATCGGTGCCACGGTGCTGTTCGGATCATTGTTCGCGGTGGTGCTGACGCTGTTCGTGGTGCCGGCGCTGTACGCGAAGATCGCGCGCAATACCCGCTCGCCGCAGTACCTGTCGCGGCTGATCGACCGGCTCCGGGGCGCGGAGGGAGGCCAGCCCGCCCCGGCGCAGGCACCGGGACCAGCGGCCTGATGGGCGGGGATCGGGCCAGATCCCCGACGATCGCTGCAAGTTCGACGTAGCTGAATGAAATTCCTGGCGGAATCGGGCGGCTGGCCGTCGTCCCGGGTCGGCCAATGCCCGCCGCGGGCGGGCTAGAATGGGCCCTCGGCACCCGGGCATCCCGTCCCGGGCCGCCCAACCATGGCCGCCACCCCATACAAACAGCTCGAAATGGAGTGGCAGCGTCTGCACGCCTTCGGCGGCGCCCTGTCGCTGCTGCGCTGGGATGCTGCCGTCATGATGCCGCGCGGGTCCGCCGACGTGCGCGGCGAGCAGCTTGCTGCCATCGAGACCGAACAGCACGCCATCCTCACCTCGCCGAAGGTGAGCCGGCTGCTCGATCGCGCGCAGGCCGCCGAGTCCACGCTGGATGAATGGCAGCGCGCCAACCTGCGCGAGATGCGCCGCCAGCGCGACCGCGCCATCGCCACGCCGGTGTCGCTGATCGCACGCCTGGCGCGTGCCACCTCGGTCGCCGAGGTGCGCTGGGCCGAGGCGCGCGAGAAGAAGGACTTCTCGGTGTTCGCGCCCTTCCTGCAGGAGGTGCTGGTGCTGGTGCGCGACAAGGCCGCGCTGCTCGGCCAGGCGCTGAGCCTCTCGCCCTACGATGCGCTGATGGACGGCTACACGCCGGGCCTGCGCGTCGAGGTCATCGACGGCATCTTCCGCCAGCTCTCGCGCCGCCTGCCCAGCCTGATCCGCGAGGCCATCGAGGCGCAGGCGCAGCAGCCGGTGCTGCCCATCAGCGGCAGGTTCACGCCGGCGCGCCAGCGCGCGCTGATCGTCGAGGTGATGAAGGCCTTCGGCTTCCCCTTCGACCGCGGGCGGCTGGACGAGAGCGACCATCCCTTCACCGAGGGCGTGGCCGGCGACATCCGCGTGACCACGCGGCTGGACCCGGCCGATCCCTTCAAGGGCCTGCTGGCCGCCATGCACGAAACCGGGCATGCGCTGTACGACCTCGGCATCCCGAAGGAATGGCAGTCGCAGCCCGTGGGCAAGGCGCGCGGCATGGCGATGGAGGAGAGCCAGTCGCTGTTCATCGAGATGATCGTGTGCCGCAGCCGGCCGTTCCTCGCCTGGCTGCGCCCGCTGCTGGAAAAGCACTTCGGCGTCAGTGGTCCGGAATGGGAGCCGGAGAACCTGTACCGTCTGCTCACCCGCGTGCGCCGCGGCGCCATCCGCGTCGATGCCGACGAGCTCACCTATCCCATGCACATCCTGCTGCGCCACGGGCTGGAGCGCGACCTGCTGGACGGCAGGCTCGCGGTGCGCGACCTGCCCGATGCCTGGGACCAGGGCATGCGCGACCGGCTCGAGGTCACGCCGGCGGATGCGGCCGAGGGCGTGCTGCAGGACGTGCACTGGGCGCACGGCGCCTTCGGCTACTTCCCGTCCTATGCCATCGGCACGGTGATCGCCGCGCAGCTGTTCGAGAGCCTGCGTGCGGTGCGGCCGGACCTCACCGGGCAGGTGGAGCGGGGCGAGTTCAGCGCGGTGACCGGCTGGCTGACCGAGCACGTGCACCGCGCCGGCGCGCGCCTGTCGCCCACGCAGCTGGTGGAGCACATCACCGGCCGCCCGCTGTCGGCGGCGCCGGCGCTGCGCTACCTGGAAGGCCGCTACCTGGAGGGTGCGGGATGAACGCCACGGCGGGTGCCACTGTCGCCGGAGCCACCGTCGCGCTCCCGCCCATGTCCGCCACCAAGCGCAAGCTGGCGGCGCACATCCGCGGGCTGGTGGGCAAGGCCATCGAGGACTACGCGATGATCGGCGAGGGCGACCGCGTGATGGTGTGCCTGTCCGGCGGCAAGGATTCCTACACCCTGCTCGACATGCTGCTCTCGCTCCAGCGCAGCGCGCCGGTGAAATTCTCGCTGGTGGCGGTGAACCTGGACCAGAAGCAGCCGGGCTTCCCGCCGCATGTGCTGCCGGAGTACCTGAGGTCCCTCGGCGTGGCCTACCACATCATCGAGCAGGACACCTACAGCGTGGTCAAGCGCCTGATCCCCGAGGGTCGCACCATGTGCAGCCTGTGCTCGCGCATGCGCCGCGGCGCGCTGTACCGCTACGCGGCCGGGAATGGCATCACCCGCATCGCGCTGGGCCACCACCGCGACGACATCGTCGAGACCTTCTTCCTGAACCTGTTCTTCGGCGGCCGGCTCAAGGCCATGGCGCCCAAGCTGCGTTCGGAGGACGGCCGCCACATCGTGATCCGGCCGCTGGCCTACGTGCCCGAGCGCGACATCGCGCGCTACGCGGCCGCGCGCGGCTTCCCCATCATCCCGTGCAACCTGTGCGGCTCGCAGCAGAACCTGCAGCGGGTGCAGGTGAAGAGGATGCTGGCGGAGTGGGAACGCGAGCACCCGGGGCGCATCGAGTCGCTGTTCTCGGCGCTGCGCAACGTCGAACCGGAGACGCTGGCCGACCCGAAGCTGTTCGACTTCGCGGGCCTCACGGTCCGGCCCGGGGCCTCGCCATGAGGAAGCTGCCGCCGCCGCCGCTGGCCCACAGCTACTGGGTCGAACCGGCCAGGCTGCTGGCGGGGGAGCATCCCTGCGCGGTGCAGGGCATTGCGCAGTCGCGGCGCGTGCAGCTGCTGGTCGCAGCGGGCATCCGCGCCTTCATCGACCTGACCGAGGAGGGCGAGCAGCCCGACTACCGGCACTTCTTGCCGTCGGGCGTGAACTACCACCGCCTGTCCATCCCGGACCATTCCGTCCCCCGGACGCCGGACCGCATGCGCGAGATCCTGAAGACGCTGGCGCGCGAGCTGCGCCGCGACGCCGCGGTGTACGTGCACTGCCGCGCCGGCTACGGCCGCACCGGCACCACCATCGGCTGCTGGCTGCGCGAGCAGGGCCTCGCGCCGCGCCAGGCGGTGGACGAGCTCAACCGCCTGTGGCAGCAGAACGCGCGCAGCTCTGTCTGGCCGGTGGTGCCCGAGACCGAGGAGCAGGAGCGCTACATCCTGCAGTGGAAAGTGGAGGCGGCGCGCGCGCCGGCGGGCTGATGGCCAGGTACGACTGGGTGCGCCTTTCCGATACCGAGCTGCTGCAGGTGCGCTTCTGCGACCTGGGGCTCAAGCTCCGCGGCACGCCGCTGGAGCGGCGCCTGTCGCGCGTATACGGCGAGCTCGAGCGCCGCGGCATCACCTTCCGCCCGCACATGTGGCTGGCGGAGGAATGGTTCTCGCCCGACGGCGTGCCCGGCATCGCCGTGCCGTTCTACCTGGCGCATCCGCGGCTGATGCGGCTGGAGCGGCGCATGATGCGCGAGGTCGAGGGCGGCAACCGCGACTGGATGATGCGCATCCTCAGGCACGAGGTGGGCCATGCCATCGACACGGCCTACCGCCTGCGCCGCCGCGCGCGCTGGCGCGAGCTGTTCGGTCCGGCCTCGCTGCGCTATCCCGAGGTGTACCGGGCGCGGCCGGGCAGCCGCCGCTACGTGCAGCACCTCGGCCACTGGTACGCGCAGGCGCATCCCACCGAGGACTTCGCCGAGACCTTCGCGGTATGGCTGAAGCCGAACTCCGACTGGCGCAGGAGCTATGCGAGCTGGCCGGCGTGGGACAAGCTGCGCTACGTGGACGAGCTGATGCGCGAGCTGGCCGGCAGGCCGGCGCTGGTCAGGAGCCGCGCGCACGTGGAGCCGCTGCATGAGAACCGCCGCACGCTGGCCGAGCACTACCGCGAGAAGCTCGCGCGCCAGGTGGACTGGTGCAGCGAGGCCACCGACACGCTGCTGCTGCGCGTGTTCACGCGCCGTCCGCCCAACCGCAGGCTGGCGCGCGCCGCCACCTTCCTGCGCGCGCACCGGCGCGTGCTGCTGGCAGGCAGCAGCGCCGATGAGGCGTACAATCTGCAGCAGGTACTGAACATCGCCATCGAACGCTCGGAGGGTCTCGGCCTTTACCTGCGCGGCTCGCAACGCGATGCTCTGCCACATGCGCGCTGGCTGCTGGGCAGCATGGCGCGGCTGTTTGGAGAGAGGGAGCGACCAGAACTGAATCTATGAAGCGATCGCGCGTACTGGTGGTCCTGCATCCGAGCCTGATGCCCCCCGACAGCCTCGAGGGGCAGGACCCCAGGGCCATCGAGGAGTGGCGGACCGAGTTCGACGTGATCCAGACGCTGAAGGCCTCCGGCCACGAGGTGCGGGCGCTGGGCGTGCTCGACAGCATCACCGAACTGCGCGCCATCATCGACGAGTGGCAGCCCGACGTGGTGTTCAACCTGCTGGAGGAGTTCGACGGCATCGTTTCCTACGACCAGCACGTGGTGGCCTTCCTGGAGATGCTGCGCCAGCCCTACACGGGCTGCAATCCGCGCGGCCTGCTGATCTCGCGCGACAAGGTGCTGTGCAAGCAGGTGTTCGCCTGGCACCGCATTCCCTCGCCGCAGTTCCAGATCTACCGCCGCGGGCAGAAGGTGCGGATCCCGCGCCGCCAGCGCTATCCGCTGTTCGTCAAGTCGAGCACCGACGACGCATCGCTGGGCATCTCGCAGGCCTCGGTGGTCACCGACGCCGCGCAGCTCAAGGAGCGCGTCGAGTTCATGATCGAACAGCACAAGTCCGACGTGCTGGTCGAGGAGTACATCGAGGGCCGCGAGCTGTACGTGGGCGTGCTCGGCAACCAGCGCATCACCACCTTCCCGGTGTGGGAGCTGGACTTCGGCAGCCTGGCCAATCCCATCGCCACCCGCCGCCTGAAGTGGGACCCGAAGTACCGCGCCCGCCACGGCATCGACAGCGCGCCGGCCGAGAACCTTCCCGAGGGCACGGCGGCGCAGCTCGACCGGCTCTCGCGCCGCATCTACCGCGCGCTGGGCCTCACCGGCTACGCGCGGGTGGACTTCCGCATGCGGCCGGACGGCAGCGTGTACGTGCTCGAGGCCAACGCCAACCCGCACCTGGCGCGCGAGGAGGACTTCGCGCGGGCGGCGGCGGCGGCGGGGCGCGACTATCCCGCGCTGCTCGATTCCATCGTTAAACTCGGGCTCACCTATCCGGCCCAATGGCGGGTGTTGTATGGCACGTAGCAGATGGCTGCATGTGGCGCTGGTCCTGCTGGCCTCCTGCGCCAGCCAGCCCAAGCGCCACGAGGTGTTCCTGGCCGAGCTCACGCAGGTGCTGCCCGGCAGCTACGACAACATCGCGCAGTCGCGCGCCAGCCCGGAGCACGTGGCCCTGAGGCTGGTGATCGCGCCGGTGCAGGCCGGCTTCCTCGGCAAGCACGTCTACTACGTGCAGGAGATGGCGGCCAACGACGCGCAGCGGGTGCTGGCGCAGCGGCTGTACATCCTCGAGCCCGTCGAGGGACAGGAGCGCGCGGTGCTGCTGCAGGCGGACTTCGCCGAGCCCATGCGCTGGCGCGACGGTCACCTGCGGCGCGACCTGTTCAAGAGCCTGCTGCCCGAGGATGTGCGCCCGCGCGTGGGCTGCGACATCACCATCACGCGCGGCGAGCGGGGCTTCACCGGCAACGGCCGCGACACCTGCCGAATCAGCGCGCCGGGCACCGGCGAGACGCTGCGCGTGGAGCAGCGCTTCGAGCTGGACGCGGACGGCCTCGCCGTCTTCGAGCGGCAGCGCGACGCGATGGGCGGCCTGGTGCGCGCCGAGCCCGCCGACCCCGGGTCCCCCTTCGCCCCCCGCCCCGCCCCCCCCTGGTACCCGAGGCGCGCGCGCGGCCCGGGCATCTCTTTCCCCCACGTGCCCG
>QGUX01000268.1 GCA_003242275.1 Pseudomonadota bacterium
GCCCCGCGGGCCCGGGCGCGCCCGGGATCGGCCGTTCCTCCAGTCCCTCCACCAGTTCTGCGCCACGCTCGTACACCACCTCGGCCTGCGGCACCGCCTCGCGAATCCCCTGCAGGATGGACACCGGCGCGGCCGGCGTGCCGTTGTAGTTGCCCAGCAGCGCGTTGACGTTGTCTGCGGTGGGTCCGACCACCGCGATGCGCCTGACGTCCTTGCGCAGCGGCAGGATGCCGTCGTTCTTCAGCAGCACCAGCGACTCGCGCGCCGCGCGCCGTGCCAGCGCATCGTGCGCCGGTGCCTGGTTCACGGAGAAGGGAATGCGCGCCCATTCGACCATCTCCGGCGGATCGAACATGCCCAGCCGCATGCGCGCCGTCATCAGCCGCAGCAGCGCCACATCGATGTCGCGCTCCTCCACCAGCCCCTGCTGCAATGCCTCGACCAGCGCCGCATAGGTGCGGCCGCAGTTCAGGTCGTTGCCGTTCTTCAGCGCCAGCGCCGATGCCTGTGCGGCGGTTTCCACGATGCGGTGCGTGCGATGGATGTCGCCCACCGAGTCGCAGTCGGACACCACGTAGCCATCGAATCCCCACTGGCCGCGCAGGATGTCCAGCAGCAGCCTCCCGCTCGCCGTGGCCGATTCCCCATTGACGCGGTTGTAGGCCGCCATCACCGCGTTCACGCCCGCCTCCTTCACCAGCGCCTCGAAGGCCGGCAGGTAGGTCTCGAACAGGTCACGCTCGCCGGGGCGCGCGTCGAACTCGTGGCGGGTGGCTTCCGGCCCGCTGTGCACCGCGAAGTGCTTGGCCGTGGCGTCGAGCTTCATGTAGCGCGCAGTCCGCGCACGAAGGCCACGCCCATGCGCGAGGTCAGGAAGGGATCCTCGCCGTAGGTCTCCTGGCCGCGACCCCAGCGTGGATCCCGGAAGATGTTGATGTTGGGCGACCAGAATGTCAGCCCCTGGTAGCGCCGGTGCGAGCCCTGGCGCAGGAACTCGTGGTGCTTGGCGCGCGCCTCGTCGCTGATCACGCGCGCGACCTCGTGCATCAGCGCCACGTCAAAGGTGGCGGCCAGGGCGATGGCCTGCGGGAACACCGTGGCCTGGCCGGCGCGCGCCACGCCGTGCAGGGCCTCGTTCCACCATTCGTAGGCCGGAATGCCCAGCCGCTCGATGGCCGGCGCCGCGTTCTGCAGCTGTGCCACCTTCTCCTCCAGCGTCAGCCGCGACACCAGGTCGGCGGCACGCTCTTCGAAGGACAGCGACGTGTTGCGCCAGGCCGGGTCCTCGGCGGCGGCAGTGGCCAGCAGCAGCGCGATGGCGGCCACGCCGAGGCGCGTGGCCAGTGGATGATGGCGCATCCCTTCCCCCTGGATGGTCCTGCTTCGGCGCACGAGTTTGAAGCGGGCGGCGAGGATGCGCAAACCGCGGCCGGTCATCCCCCCGCAACCACGGTCCGTCCTGATTCGGGCACCGCAGCTCAGTCGCGCGCCAGCACCGAATCGATCAGGCTCATCGCGTGGCCCAGGTAGCCGGCGCCGAACAGGTTCACGTGGTTCAGGATGTGGTACAGGTTGTACAGATCCGCGCGCCGCCCCGCGCCGGGAGGCAGCGGCCATGCCGCTTCGTACGCGGCATGGAATTCCGGTCCGAAGCCCCCAAACAGGCGCGTCATCGCGATGTCGGTCTCGCGGTCGCCGTAATACACGGCCGGGTCGAAGATCACCGGCTCCTCGCCGGGGATGGCCGCGGCATTGCCACCCCACAGGTCGCCGTGCAGCAGCGATGGCGGTGGTGCATGCCCGCGCAGCAGTTCCTCCGCGCACCGCAGCAGCTCGTCGCTGCGCGCCTCGAGGCGTCCGCCGTGGCCGTTGCGCAGCGCGAGCTCGAGCTGGAACACGAGGCGGTGCTCGATGAAGAACCTGCCCCAGTCGTCGCACCAGGGATTCTTCTGCGGCGTGCTGCCGATGGTGTTGTCGCGCCGCCAGCCATGGCGTTCCGCGGTGCGCCGGTGCTGCTGTGCCAGGCGTTCGCCCAGCAGCCGCTCGGCGGTGCGTGAAAGCGGCCGGAGGTCCAGCCATTCCAGCGCCAGATAGGCCTCGCCGCCGGCCTCCCCCTGTGCCAGCACGCGCGGCACCCGTACGGCCCTGGCCTGTGCCAGTTCCGCCAGCCCCGCCGCTTCCGCCGCGAACATCTGCGCCGCCGCGCCGCGCGAGACCTTCACGAACAGCGAGCCCGCGCCGCTTTCCCAGCGGAAACCATCATTGATGCTGCCGCCGCCCACGGGCGCGGCCGGCTGCGGCGCCACCCAGGTATCCAGGACCTGCGACAACGCGCGCGCGACCGCCGCATGGCTCCCGGGGCCCGCGCTCCTGCGACCGGAACGTCCCTGCGCGGAATGTGGCGTCCCGGGGTGGCGCGCCCGACTCACCGTTGGCTCCTTGCGGTTGTCCGCGCTCGATGGGAGGGCAAGCATGCGCCGGCCCGGCCGGAATCTGCAACGCGGCGTCGGAAGTATCTTACGGCGCAACCTCCCAGCCGCCGCCCAGTGCCTTGTAGATGGTGACCAGCGCGGTGGCCGCGCGCGTGCGGCTGATCGCGAGCTGGTCCTGGGCTTCGAGCGAGGTGCGGTAGGCATCGAGCGCGGTGAGGAAGTCGGACACGCCGCCTTCGAAGCGCTGGGTCGCGAGGTCGGCCGCCTGGCGGCTGGCCTCGGCGGCGCGCGTCAGGTGCTCCACCCTGCGGCGCTCGCGGGCGAAGTCGGACAGCGAATTCTCGGTCTCTTCCAGGGCGGTCAGCACGGCCTGCTCGTAATTGGCCAGCGCCTCGGCGCTGCGTGCGCCGGCGGCACGGATGCGCTGGTACACATGGCCGAAGTCGAACAGGCCCCAGCTCAGCGAGGGTCCGAAGCTGCGCCGGTCGTTGCCGGAATCGTCCAGCTGGCCGATGCGCGGGGCCGCGAGGCCGATGCCCGCGTTGATCGTGATGCGCGGGAACAGGTCGGCGACCTGCACGCCGATGGCGGCGGTGGCAGCAGCCAGCTGCCGCTCGGCGACGCGAATGTCCGGCCGGCGCCGCAGCAGGTCCTCCGGATTGCCGAGCACCAGCGTATCCGGCAGCGACGGCAGCTCGCGCGGCTCGGAGAGCCGGTCGACCAGCGCGCCCGGCTGCTCGCCGGTGAGCACCGCGATGCGTCGCATGGCACGGTCCACCTCGGCCTCCAGCGGCGGGATGCTGGCCAGCGTGGTTTCCACCTGTGCTACGGCACGGGCCGTATCCAGCGCCGTGCCGCGACCGGCTTCCAGGCGCTCGTTCACCAGCTCCAGTGCGCGCGACTGGTTCCCGGCGTTCTCGCGCGCCACCGCCAACCGGCCCTGCGCGCCGCGCAGCTCGAAGTAATTGCGTGCCACTTCGGCGATCACCGACAGCACCACCTGGTTGCGCGCGGCCGCAGCGGCCCCGGCCAGGGCGCGCGCGGACTCGTTGGCGCGCCGCACGCGCCCGAAAAGGTCGATCTCCCAGGCAGCATCGAAGCCGGCGTCGTACAGCTCGTACTCGCGGTCGATGGTGCCCGGCGGGGCACCGGGCGTGCCCGAGGCGCTCTGGCGCACGTTGTCGTAGCCGGCCGTGCCGGTGATGCTGGGCAGGAAGTCGAACAACCGCTCCCGCCGCAGGGCCCGCGCCTCGCGCAGCCGTGCGGTGGCCGCGGCGATGTCGCGGTTGTTCGCCACCGCCGCCTCGACCAGCTCGTCCAGCAGCGGATCGCCGAACTGCCGCCACCACTGCCGCTCGATCTCGCCCTGTCCCGGCTCCAGCAGCCCGGCGGCGCCGAACTCGTCGGCGACGGGGATCTCCGGCTCGCGGTAGTTGGGGCCGACTGCACAGGCGGACAGGACCAGCGCGAAGGCCAGCAGCGCGGGTGCCGTCAGCGCGCGAGCGCACGCCCGGCGCCCGGTCCTGGCCTGCATGCCAGCGCCACGCACCATCTCAGGCCGCCGCATGCCGGGCCTCCCTGCGGCTCTTCACGAAACCGCGGATCAACACGTAGAACACGGGCGTCAGGAACAGGCCGAAGAAGGTCACGCCCAGCATGCCGGAGAACACCGCCACGCCCATGGCGCGGCGCATCTCCGAGCCGGCGCCGGTGGACAGCATCAGCGGCACCACGCCCATGATGAAGG
>QGUX01000269.1 GCA_003242275.1 Pseudomonadota bacterium
CCCCCCCGGTTCTTTCGCCCCAGGGAAACCTGGGAGAGCCCCTCGGTTGGCCCGCTGCCCCTGCTGGTGAAACCCCGCAGGCCCCTGACCAGCCTCGCCCGGCCGAACCCCGCCACCAGCACCACGATCAGCGCCAGCATCACCTGCCCGATGCCGGTGGCACCGGTGGCCGTGGGCGCCGAGGCCACTTCGGGCGCGGCAAAGCGCCGCGGCGCCTCGGCGGCGATCGCGCCGAACGCGACGAGGCTACCCGCAATGGCGCTGAGGGACCGGGCGGCGACCTGCTTCATGGAGGCGATCAGCGCAGCTTGCGGATGCGTTCGGCGGGGCTCACCACGTCGGTGAGGCGGATGCCGAACTTCTCGTTCACGACCACGACCTCGCCGTGCGCCACCAGCGTGCCGTTGACGTACACGTCGAGCGGCTCGCCGGCCGCGCGTTCCAGCTCCACCACGGAACCCTGGTTGAGCTGCAGCAGGCTGCGGATCGGCAGGCGCGTGCGGCCCACCTCGAGCGAGAGCGTCACCGGCACGTCCAGGATCACGTCGAGGTTGATCTCGCGTGCGGCCGGCACGGCCTGGCCGGACATCAGGGCATCGGCGGTCATCTCTTCGGCATGGGCGCCGGCGGCGCCGCTGGAAAGGTTGGTGCTCATGGGCAGTCCTACTGCATGACGAAGCTGGTGAAGTACACGGCCTCGACGGCCTCGGCCCGGCCGTTCTCGGCGACGACGACCCCGCGCACGGCATCGAGCGTGGCGGCCCGCAGCGCCTCCTTGCCCTCGGGCGTGGACACTTCCGCCACCTGCTTGTTGCCAAACAGCATCAACAGGTCGTTGCGGATGATGGGCGCGAGGTGCTCGAGCTGCCGGACCATGGCCTCCTCGCGCGTCATCACCTGCACGGCGATCTGCAGGAAGCGCGCCGAGGAGCCCGGCTGGAAGTTCACGACGAAGGGCGGGTCCAGCGACACGAACTGCGGTGGCAGCTTCTGTTCGGCCGCGGCCTTCCCCTCCGCGCCGCCATCCTTGCCACCCATCACCACCCAGGCGCCGGCGGCACCGCCACCCAGCAGCACCACGGTGGCAATGGCGACGATCAGCCCCTTCTTCGACTTCTTCGGGCGTGCCTCGCTTGTGGATTCTTCGGACATCGGGCCTGTTGCCTTGCGTTGCATCGATTGACGATGCCGGTGCTCGTGCAAGGCCTGTGCCACGGCCCGACGGGTTCGTTCAACTCATTGCCACAAAAGGATTTTTCGGCTCTTCCGCGAGTGTGAAGCATGCACGGTGGCGGAAAATGGACGCTGCTCCCCACGCGCACCGCGGCAGGACGATCCCGCCCGGCCTTCAGGCGTACAGGTCGATCAGGCCGGAGGCATGACAACGCACCGGCGCTTCCGCCTCGAGCGGTGCAGCGGCGTCGGCAGCAGCGACGCCACCGGCAGGCGCGGATTCGCCCGCGCGCCGCCCCGGCGCCTCCTGCGATACACCGGCGTGACCCAGCGACAGGCCCGCCTCGGCGAACATCTCCCGCAGGCGCGGCAGGGCCTCGGCCAGCGCCGCGCGCGTATCCGCGTGCTGCGCGCCAAACCAGACATGGGCGGTGCTCTGCTGCACGCTGATGCGCACTTCCAGCGGACCGAGGTCCTCGGGCGCGAGCCTCAGCGATCCTTCGTGCTGGCCGCGCGTGGTCATCATTACCAGCCGCGATCCCAGTTCCTCGGACCAGCGCGGCGTTCCCACGGGACTGCGCAGCGCGTCGCCTGCGCCCGCAGTGGTGGCCGTGGCTGCGGCCGCCGCGGCCGGGAGCTGCGATGCCAGCGGCACAGCGGACGTAGACGGGGATTCGCCGCCCGCGGACGCCGGTACTCCGGCACCGGTGCGCAGGGAGCCCGCACGTTCACGCGCCGCGGCCAGCTCACGCGCCAGCCGCTCCACCAGTCCGTTGCCCGCATCGCCTTCGGCGCCGTCGCGTGATGCATCAGGCAGCGCGGCGGCGGGATCCGGAAGTTGCACGCCTTCCCTGGTGGATGCACCGGCCCGGCCGGCCATCGCCGGCCCCGCCTGCGAGACTGCGTCGTCCAGGGAGGCATCGACATCACCGTCCGCGGGGAACCGCTGGTCCTGGGGCGCAGGCGCCGCGGGAAACAGCGCCGCCAGGGCCGCGGCCAGCGCAGCATCGGTGTCCTCCGCCACCGGTGCTTCCATCTCCGTCCGTGTTCCGGCCGCTGCTTCGCCGGAGCTGCCCTTGCCCGAAGCCGCGGCGGTCAGCACCGCCGTGAAGCCGTCGGCATCGGCGGCCGGCGCGCCCGTGTCGACCACGCCGCCATTGCCGCCACCACCGGCCACGCGAATTGCCGCACCCATCATCATCCCTCCGCCCTGCCCCGGGTCTCCACCGCGAGGCGCTGGGCGCGCTCGTCGGATTCCTTCTGCTCACGCCGCTCGCCGGCGCGAAGGTCCTCGCGCTGCCAGCGCTCCACCACCGCATCCACGGCCTTCACCTTCTGCGCGGCGCCCTGCCAGTTGCGGCGGCTGCCGACCACACGCTCGCGCGCCTGCGCCACGATGAGCTCCTGCTGGCGGATGGCCTCGTCCAGCCGCGCCAGGAAGGCCTGGAAGTCGCGCAGCTTGCGGATGCCGGTGCCGTCCTCGGCACGCTTGCGGAATGCGTCCCGGTACTCGCCGGCATAGTTGCGCAGTTCATCGAGCCGGGCCTCGGCCTCGGCCAGCTGGCGCTGGGCTTCGCCCAGTTCGCGTGCGCGGTCGCGTTCGGCATTGCCGAACAGCTGCTGCACCGGCGCCATGCGGCCCGCGCGGCTCATTCAACCTCCCCGATGAGGGCATCGAGCTGCGCCACGCTGTCGCCGAAGCCCACGCACTCGTGCAGGTCCTGGCGCAGGAACTCCAGGATGGCCGGATGGGCCGAGATGGCCGCGTCGATGCGCGGGTCCGTGCCGGCCCGGTAGGCGCCGATGGCGATCAGGTCGCGGTTCTGCTCGTAGGTCGAGAGCAGCCGCTTCAACTGTCGCGCCTGCTGCTGCTGGCGCAGCGGCACGATGTCGTGCATCACGCGGCTGATGGAAGCTTCCACGTCGATGGCCGGATAGTGGCCCGACTCGGCGATGCGGCGCGAGAGCACGATGTGCCCGTCGAGGATGGCGCGGGCGCTGTCGGCGATCGGGTCCTGCTGGTCGTCGCCCTCGGTCAGCACGGTGTAGAAGGCCGTGATCGAGCCGGCGTCCTCGCCGGCATTGCCGGCGCGCTCCACGAGCTGCGGCAGGCGCGCGAACACCGACGGCGGATAGCCCTTGGTGGCCGGCGCCTCGCCAATGGCCAACCCGATCTCGCGCTGCGCCTGCGCAAAGCGCGTCAGGGAGTCCATGATCAGCAGGACGTTCCTGCCCTGGTCGCGGAAGTACTCGGCAATCGCCGTGGCGCGCCAGGCGCCATGCAGGCGCATCAGCGGCGTGCTGTCGGCGGGGGCGGCGACCACCACCGCACGTTCGCGTCCCGCCTGCCCCAGGATCTTGTCGATGAATTCCTTCACCTCGCGGCCGCGCTCGCCGATCAGGCCGACCACGATCACGTCGGCCTCGGTGTAGCGGGCCATCATGCCCAGCAGCACGCTCTTGCCCACGCCGCTGCCGGCGAACAGGCCCAGGCGCTGGCCGCGCCCCACCGAGAGCAGTGAATTGATGGCGCGCACGCCCACGTCGAGCGTGCGCTCGATGGGCTTGCGCGCGAGCGGATTGAGCGGCGTGCCGGTCAGGCGCACGCGGTCGTCGAGCAGCAGCGGCCCGCGGCCGTCCAGCGGCTCGCCGGCGCCGTCGATCACGCGGCCCAGCAGCGCCGGCCCCACGCGCACGTAGCCGGCGCCCTGGCGCGGGATCACGCGTGCACCCGGCTTCACGCCGTGCACGTCGCCGGTGGGCATCAGGTACAGCCGCTCGCCGGCGAAGCCGACCACCTCCGCCTCGATGCTGCTGCCGTCGGTGGCCATCACCTCGCAGCGGTCGCCGACCGCGGCCTGCTGGCCGAGCGCCTCCAGCGTCAGCCCCACCATGCGCGTGAGCGGGCCCTCCACGCCGGGGGGCGGCAGGCCCGCGGCAATCCGCAGCGAGCGCGCCAGCTTTTCGCCCAAGGCAACGGCCTGG
>QGUX01000270.1 GCA_003242275.1 Pseudomonadota bacterium
AGGCTGGAAAGACCTACGATACCCGCGCCCCGAGGGCGGCAGGTCGGTGACGTCGCGCCCGTCGATCAGGATGCGCCCTTCGCTGGGTTGCTCCAGGCCCGCGATCAGGCGCAACAGCGTCGACTTGCCGCAGCCCGATGCGCCCACGAACACCATGAACTCGCCGCTGTCGATGGCCAGGTCGATCGAGCGCAGCACGCTGGTGTGCCCGAATCGCTTCCCGATGCCCTGCAGGTGCACGGATGCCATGTCTTGCCGATCCCCCCTTTATCCCTTGACCGCGCCGGCGGTGAGGCCTGCGACCAACCGGCGCTGGAACACCAGCACCAGCAGGATCAGCGGCACGGTGACGATGACCGAGGCGGCCATGACATTGCCCCAGGGCAGCTCGTACTGGCTGGCGCCGGTGATCAGCGCGATGGCCACCGGCACGGTGCGCTGGGTGTTGCTCAGCGTGAAGCTGAGGGCGAAAAGGAACTCGTTCCAGGCAGCGATGAAGGCCAGCAGGCCCGTGGCTGCCATGGCCGGCGCCATCAGCGGCAGGAAGATGCGGATGACGAGGTCCCAGGGGGTGGCCCCGTCCATGATGGCGGCTTCCTCGATCTCCACTGGCAGTTCGCGCATGAACGCGGTGAGCACCCACACGGTGAACGGAAGGGTGAGGATCATGTTGCTGAACACCAGCGCCCACAGGCTGTCGTAGAGCCCGAACAGGCGCACGAGCTCGAACAGGCCGGCCAGCACCGCCACCTGCGGGAACATGGACACGCCGAGGATGGTGTAGAGCAGCAGCCGCCGGCCGGCGAATCGCACGCGGCCCAGCGCCCATGCGGCCAGTACGCCCAGGGCCAGCGAAAGGACCACCACTGCGGTGGCCACGAGGACGGAATTGAGGATATTGCGGCCGAAGGCCTGCTCTTCCATCACCGCGCGATAGTTGGCGAGGGTGGGCGCGGCGGGCCACCACGCGGCATCGAAGATGCGCGAGGCCGGTTGCAGCGAAGTGACCACTGCGTACCAGAACGGGAACAGCAGGAACACCGCCAGCACCAGCCAGAGCAGGGCGATGCCGGTGCGCGATGCCGCGCCGCGCCAGGCCGTCCTCATCGCTCGCGTCCCAGCGGCTTCAGGAATGCCACGTACAGCGCCGTCACCAGCACGATGACGCAGAACAGCGCGGTGGAAGCGGCCGAGCCATAGCCCACGTCCTGGAAGGACACCAGCTGCTCGCGCGAATGCACCGACAGCGTCATGGTCCCCTCGCTGGCGCCGGTGAGCACGTAGGCGAGGTCGAACATGCGCAGGGCATCCAGCAGGCGGAAGATCACCGCTACCGCCAGCGCGGGCCGGATCAGGGGCAGGGTGACGCGGAAGAACACCTTCACCGGCCCGATGCCGTCCACCCGTGCAGCCTCGTAGCAGTCGCGCGGCAGGGTCTGCAGGGCAGCCAGCACCAGCATGGCCACGAAGGGCGTGGCCTTCCACACGTCCACGGCGATCAGCGAGGCCATGGCAAGGCCCGGGCTTCCCAGCCAGGCGACCGGTGCATCGATCAGGCCGACGCGCATCAGCGCGTCGTTGATGGCGCCGAACTGGTCGTGCAGCATCCAGGCCCACATCTTCGCCGACACCACCGTGGGGATGGCCCAGGGCACCAGCATCGCGGCGCGCATCAGGCCGCGGCCGGGCAGGTGGGCATTGACCAGCAGCGCGATGGCCACGCCGAGCACGGTCTCGAGCGAAACCGACACCGCCGCGAACAGCAGCGTGTTGCGCAGCGCGCGCAGCCATTGCGGGTCGGTGAGCAGGCCGTACCACTCGCCGCCGGCGCGGGCGATGAAGTTGGCAGGGCCGATGAACTCGAAGGTCGACGGGTCGATCAGCGTCGCGTTGGTGAGGCTGAAGAACAGCGTGCGCGCCAGCGGCCAGGCGGCCACCAGCGCCAGGACGAGCAGCGCCGGAAGCAGGAACAGCCACGCGGTGCGCGCCTGGCGCCGGTTCGCCGCCAACGCCACCGTTACCACCTTGCCCGGTGGCGGATGCGCTGCAGGGACTTGCGCAGCCTGGCCATGCCCTCGGCGGCGTCCACCTGGCCGGCCAGTACCGCATGCACGGCCTGCCAGATGGCGGCCGAGACCTGGTTGTAGTGCGCGCCGGTCTGGCGCGCGGGGCGGGGCAGCGCGCCGGTGAAGGTGGGCAGCAGCTCGCTGAAGAAGGGATTGGCGGCGAGGATGTCGGGATCCTCGTACAGGCTGGCGATGGTGGGGTTGTAGGCGCCGCGCAGCGCGCGGTCCTTCTGCACCCTGGCGCTGGTCAGGTAACGCACGAGGTCCATGGCCTGCTCGGGATGGCGCGAGTAGCGCGACACCGCGAGCTGCCAGCCGCCCAGGGCGCCGGCATGGCGTCCCTCCCCGTCGCCGCGTGGCAGCGCCACCACGCCGACCTTGCCGCGCACGGGACTGTCCTCGCCCTCCACCAGCGCCCAGGCGTACGGCCAGCTGCGCATGAACACGGCATTGCCGGTCTGGAAGACGCCGCGGGCGGCCTCCTCGTCGTAGTTCAGCACGCCGCGCGGCGAGATGCTGCCCACCCAGCTGGCGGCGAGTTCGAGCGCGGCCACCGCGCGCGGGTGATCCGCCGTGATGTCGCCGTCCGCGCCGATGAAGGTGCCGCCGCCGTGCGAGGCCACCCATTCCAGCGCGTCGCAGGTGAGGCCCTCGTAGGGCTTGCCCTGGAAGACGAAGCCCCAGAGGCCGGCATGGCCGGCTTGGCGCTCGCGCTGCTGGATGGTGGCGGCGATGTGCGTGAGTTGCTGCCAGGTTTCCGGTGGCGCGAAGCCGTGCTTGTCCAGCAGGTCACGGCGGTAGTAGAGCAGGCCGGCGTCCACGAACCAGGGCATGGCCACGAGGCGGCCGTCGACGGTGTTGTTCTCGACCAGCGCGGGGAAGTGCTCGCTGGCGCGGTCGCCGAGCGCGGGCCCAAGGTCCGCGAGGTGCGGCGCCAGCATGCCGGGCCAGACCACGTCGATCTGCAGCACGTCGATCTCGGGCGAGCGCGAAGCCAGCAGCTGCACGTACAGCGCGAAGCGGTCGCTGCTGGAATTGGGCGTGTTGACGATGGAAACGGTGTTGCCTGTCCTGGCGGCCCATTCCCCGGCCGCCTCGCGGCACAGCGCCAGCTCCACGCCCAGCGCGCCGCAGGCCACCGTGACCCGGACACCCGCCGCCGCGGATTGCTTCACCGGTACGGAGAGCAATACCAGCAGCAGCGCGAAAATGATCTGCGGTCGCCGCGCTTCGTGCACCGGTCCGCCTCATCCAGCTTCAGACGGTCCGATGATGGTTTCTCGTGTCCGCCGTGTCCAGCCTTGCCGGCCGCGTCGCTTCCGCGCGGGAAAGGCAGGGTCGGCGTCGCCGTGGCCTTGCATGGAAAAAAGGCCCGCGATCGCGGGCCCTTTTTCCGGGATTGCCGTCGGGGCTCAATCCTCGACCAGAAAGCTCCTGAGCTGCTCGGACCGCGACGGATGCCGCAGCTTGCGCAGCGCCTTGGCCTCGATCTGGCGGATGCGCTCGCGCGTGACATCGAACTGCTTGCCGACTTCCTCGAGGGTGTGGTCGGTGTTCATGTCGATGCCGAAGCGCATGCGCAGCACCTTGGCTTCCCGCGGGGTCAGCTGCGACAGCACGGCATGCGTGGTCTCGCGCAGCGACTCCATGGTGGCCTGGTCGATGGGCGAGGTCACCGAGGTGTCCTCGATGAAATCGCCAAGGTGGGAGTCCTCGTCGTCGCCGATCGGGGTCTCCATCGAGATGGGCTCCTTGGCGATCTTGAGCACCTTGCGCACCTTGTCCTCGGGCATCTCCATGCGCACGGCCAGCTCCTCCGGCGTGGGTTCCCGGCCCATCTCCTGCAGCATCTGGCGCGAGATGCGGTTGAGCTTGTTGATGGTCTCGATCATGTGCACCGGGATGCGGATGGTGCGTGCCTGGTCGGCGATCGAGCGCGTGATGGCCTGGCGGATCCACCACGTGGCGTAGGTCGAGAACTTGTAGCCGCGGCGGTACTCGAACTTGTCCACCGCCTTCATCAGGCCGATGTTGCCCTCCTGGATCAGGTCCAGGAACTGCAGGCCGCGGTTGGTGTACTTCTT
>QGUX01000029.1 GCA_003242275.1 Pseudomonadota bacterium
CAGCGCAGGTCCTTCAGGCCGCCGATGGCGTTCTCGCCATGGCAGCGCGAGCAGGTCTCGCCGAAGATGCGCCGGCCCTCGCGCACCTGCGCCTCGGAGGCGCGCAGCGGCGGCGGCGCCGGGATCTCCGGCGGCGGCGGCATGGGCGGCAGCGTCACGCCCTTCGCGTCGAGCTTGAACACCAGCAGGCGCGCCGGGCCGAAGCGCACCGGCGGGTTCTCGCGCGACAGGCCCGCCACGGGCGAGCCGCCCCAGCCCACGTTCACGGCGATGTACTGCTCGCCATTGGCCATGAAGGTCATCGGGCCGGCGATGGCCACGGTCTGCGTGTCCATCTCCCACAGCTTGCTGCCGTCGGTGGCCTTGTAGATGGCCAGCGTGCGGTCGATGGTGCCCTGGATGAGCAGGTTGCCGGCGGTGGTCAGCACACCGCCCGAGCCCGGGTACTTGTAGGGCACGCGGAAGGCCTCGCTCTGCGTCACCGGGTTCCACGCCAGGAGGTACCCCTTCTCGCGGCTGTCGGCGATGCGCTGCAGTTCGCGGCGGCGTTCCGGATCCGCGGTGAAGGAATTGCCGGTATTGGAGCGGAATGGCACGAACCGGAACTCGTCATCCTTCACCCGCGCCTGCACCACCCACTGCTCCTGCGCCGGGAAGTACACCAGCCCGGTCAGCGGCGAGTAGGACATGGGATGCCAGCTGTGCGCGGCCATCCAGGTGGGCGTCATCAGCTGCGGCGTCTCGGTGACGTAGGCGCCGGGGTTCACCTTCGGCCGGCCGGTCTCCATGTCGATTTCGGTGGCCCACAGGTTGGGCACGTAGGTCCTGGCCGAGATCAGCTTGCCGCTGGTGCGGTCGAGCACGTAGAAGAAGCCGTTCTTCGGCGCCTGCATGATCACCTTGCGCTTCACGCCGTCGATGTCGAGGTCCGCGAGGATCATCGGCTGCGTGCAGGTGAAGTCCCACTGCTCCTCCGGCACCATCTGGTAGTGCCACACATACTCGCCGGTGTCGGCGCGCACCGCGATGATGGAGCACAGGAACAGGTTGTCGCCGCCGCCCGGCGAGCGGAAGTGCTGGATGTGCGGCGAGCCGTTGCCGGTGCCGATGTAGACCAGGTTCAGCTCCGGGTCGAAGGCGAAGGAATCCCAGGCGGTGCCGCCGCCGCCGTACTTCCACCACTCCCCGTTCCAGGTCTTCGTGGCCATCTCCATCACGCTGTCGGAGGCCTCGCCGTCCGGGCCGTTGGCGGGATTGCCCGGCACGGTGTAGAAGCGCCACAGCTTGCTGCCGGTCTCCGCGTCGTAGGCGGTCACGTAGCCGCGCACGCCGTAGTCGGCGCCGCCGTTGCCGATCACCACGCGGCCGTCGTACACCCGCGGCGCGCCGGTGATGGAGTAAGGCTGGGAGGGATCGATGGTCTGCACCGACCAGAGCTCGCGGCCGTCGCGCGCGTCCACGGCGATCAGCCGGCCGTCGAGCGCGGCCACGTACACCTTGCCGTTCCAGATGGCGATGCCGCGCGAGGTCGGGCCACAGCAGGCCAGGCGCGCCCACTGCCGGTCCACCTTCGGGTCATAGGTCCAGAGCTTCCTGCCGGTGGTGGCCTCGTAGGCCGTGACCACGTTCCACACCGAGGCGTTGTACAGCACGCCGTCGACGAACAGCGGCGTGGCCTGCACGCCGCGATAGGTGTTCAGGTCGTCGTACCAGGCCAGGCCGAGGCGCGAGACATTGCCGTCGTTGATCTGAGTGAGCGGCGAGAAGCGCTGCTCGTCCCAGGTGCGGCTGTAGGACATCCACTGCCCGTCGGCACCGTCGGCCGCGGCCTGGCGCATGCGCGCGCCATCCACCGCCGCCACGGGCGGCGGCGCCGGCTGCTTCGAACAGGCCGCCAGCAACACAGCAGCCGCGAGCACGGCGCCCGCGAAGCCCGCAATCCTTCTCATGCTCTTCCCCCGCATCCAGGTCCCGGTCGTGGCGTGCGATGTTACTGGCGCGGACCGCGCCCGGCCACCCGCACCGCGGTGGCGACGGCCTGCGCGCCTCGTGGAACGCGGCCAGTGCCTGGCCGGGGGGCCGCCGCCCCCGGGGAGGCGGCTCAGCCGGCCGCCAGGCGCCTGAGCCGCGCCACTTCCTTCACGCCGAGGTAGCGGCGCACGACCCCGTGCACCAGGTACAGCACCGGGATCATCGCCAGCGCCGCCAGCATCTTGTACGTGTAGTTCACCAGCGCCACGGCGGTGAACTGCGTCATCGGCCACTTCTGCGGCCCCAGCACGAAGGCGATGTAGAGCACGATGAAGCTGTCGAACAGCTGCGAGACCGCGGTGGACCCGGTGGCGCGCAGCCACATCAGGCGCGGCCCGGTCATCCTGCGGATGCGGTGGAACACGGTCACGTCGATGAGCTGGCCGGCCAGGAAGGCCGTGATCGAGCCGACGATGGTCCACATCCCCTGGCCGAAGATCAGCGCATAGGCGCGCTGGATGTCGGGCACGCCCTGCGCGGCATTGGCCTCGACCCAAAACGGCGCCGGCGCGAGCTGGATGGCGACCCATGCCGCGAAGAAGGCCCAGGCGATGAAGGCCACCGCCAGCCAGGAGACCAGCCGCACACCGCGGCGGCCGAAGTACTCGTTGATCAGGTCGGTGAGCACGAACACCATCGGCCAGTACACCACGCCGGTGGTGAAGTTCAGCGTGCCGGTGACGCCGAACAGGTTCCACTGGAACTCCTCCGCGCCGAACGTGCGCTCCAGTGAGAAGATCTTCACGCCGACGAACTCGGCGAGCAGTGCGTCGGTGATCAGGAAGCCGGCCAGCGCGAGGAACAGCCGCGTGGCGCGCGAGGCGGCCAGGTGCTCCGGTGCGACTCCCTGCACCGCCCGCACGGTTACTCCGCGGTGCAGAGGCAGTGCATCTGCGGCCGGCCGTCGGCGAGCAGCGCCTGCATCCGCTCGAACTTCTGCTGCAGCAGCGCCAGCAGGCCCGTGGGCCTGGAGCCGGTCTCCGCCACGGCCGGACCGAGCACGCTGCCGGCGATGCGCGCGCCGGCGATGCGCAGCTGCAGCACCAGCTGCTCGGCCCAGGACAGCTTCGGCTCGAGGCGCCGCACGCCGTAGCCCTCGGCCAGCCCGGCCAGCTCAGCGGCCGCATCCAGGGCGTCCTGGTAGCTGCCCAGCTTGTCGACGAGGCCGCGCTCCAGCGCGTCGCTGCCCACCCATACGCGGCCCTGCGCCACCGCGTGCACCTCCTCGCGCGGCTTGCCGCGGCCCTCGGAGACGCGGCCGAGGAAGGTGTCGTAGATGCGCTGCACGGACAGCTGCGCGTAGTCCCGCAGCTTCGGATCCATCGGCCGGTCGATGCGCATCACGCCCGACAGCTCGGTGGTGCCCACGCCGTCGACGTTGATGCCGATCTTGCCCAGCGTGCGGTCGACGGTGGGAATGGCGGCATACACGCCGATGGATCCGGTGATGGTGCTGGCGCTGGCCACGATGCGGTTCGCCGGCGCGGCGATGTAGTACCCACCCGAGGCGGCGAGGTCGCCCATCGAAGCCACCACCGGCTTGCCGGCGGCCTTCAGCGCCTCGATCTCGCGGTGGATGACCTCGGAAGCCAGCGCGCTGCCGCCCGGGCTGTCGATGCGCAGCACCACCGCCGCGATGTTCTCGTCCTCGCGCGCCTCGCGCAGCAGCCGCGCCGTGCTCTGGCCGCCGATGGTGCCGGGCGGCTGCTCGCCGTCGAGGATGGTGCCGCTGGCCACCACCACGCCGATGCTGCCCTTGCCGGGCGCGGCAATGCGCTGCGCGGCATGGCGCAGCGCCACGTAGTCCTTGTAGTCGATGCGCGAGAACTCGTGCCCGCGCGGGCCGCGCCCGGCCAGCTCGGCGATGCGGTCCACCACTTCGATGCGCGTCTTCAGGCCCGTCACCAGGCCGGCCTCGAGCGCCACCTGCGCCGCATCACCCTGCTGCCGGCGCAGTGCATCGATGAAACCATTGGCGTACTGCTCGAGGGCCTCGGGCGTGAGGCCGCGCGCCGCGGCGACCTTCTCCTTCCACGCCTCCCACAATGCCTTCAGGTACGCGAGGCTCGCCTCCCGGTCCTCGGGCGACATGTCGCGGCGGACCAGGTCCTCGGCGGCGGACTTGTAGTCGCCGGTGCGGAACAGGTGGATGTCGACGGCCAGCTTGTCGAGCAGGCCCTTGTAGTACATGCGGTACTGCGCGTAGCCCTCGATCAGCACCTCGCCCATGGGATCGAGGTACACCTCGTCGGCATGCGCAGCCAGGAAGTACTGCGAGCGGGACATCGCGGTACCCCAGGCGATGATCTTCTTGCCGCTGGCGCGGAAGTCCATCATCGCCGCGGCCACTTCCTCGAGCGTGGGCAGCCCGGCGCCGCTGAGGCGGTCGAGGTCCAGCGCCACCGCGGCCACGCGCCGGTCCTCGGCGGCGGCGCGCAGCGCGTCAGTGAGGTCCCACAGCAGCGTCTCGCCGGAACCGGCGCCACGGGCCTCGTTGAAGGCGATGGTGAGCGGATCGCCGGAGCGCTGTTCGACGATCTCGCCGGAGGGCTGGATGAACAGGGCGCCGCGGTCGGGGATCTCCGGCAGGCCGCCGCGCAGGGCGCCGAAGATGAAGCCGAAGACCAGCAGCAGCAGCAACAGGTGCAGCACCCGGCGCAGCACGTCCAGGCCGCGCCAGATACCCCTGAAGAAGCTGCCCGCCGATGCCATGCCGGCCGCCGGTCAGAGCGGCTTCAGACCTTCTCTTCGATGCGTGCGGCCTTGCCCGACAGCTCGCGCAGGTAGTAGAGCTTGGCGCGGCGCACGTTGCCGCGGCGCTTCACCGTGATGCTGTCGATGGTGGGGCTGTGCAGCTGGAACACGCGCTCCACGCCCTCGCCGTGGCTGATCTTGCGCACGGTGACCGAGGAGTTGAAGCCGCGGTTGCTGCGCGCGATCACCACGCCCTCGTAGGCCTGCAGGCGCTCGCGGTCGCCCTCCTTGACCTTCACGTTCACCACGATGGTGTCGCCGGGCTTGAAGTCCGGCACCTTGCGCGTGGCACGCTCGGCCTCGATCTGCTGGATGATGTGGTTCATTTCTCGTCCCGCCTTTCCTGCAAGTACTCGTTCAAAAGCTCGATCTCTTCGTCGGTGCACGGCCGGCGCGTCAGGAACAGGTCCGGGCGTCTCTCCCACGTCCGTCCCAGCGCCTGCTTCAACCGCCAGCGCCTGATGCGCTCGTGGTCGCCGCTGGCCAGCACCTCGGGCACCCTGAGTCCCGCGAACTGCTCCGGCCGGGTGTAGTGCGGCCAGTCCAGCAGACCGTCCGCGAACGACTCCTCGGCACTGGAGCGCGCGTCATTCAGTGCGCCCTCCATCAACCTCGCCAGCGCGTCGATCACGACCAGCGCCGGCAACTCGCCGCCGGAGAGCACGTAGTCGCCCACCGACAGCTCCTCGTCGATCGACGTGGCGATCACCCGCTCGTCGATCCCCTCGTACCTTCCCGCGACCAGCACCAGGCCGGGCGCGTCCTTCATGCGCATCGCCTGCGCCTGGTCGAAGCGCCTGCCCTGCGCCGACAGGTAGATCCTGCGGCTGCCCGGCGCCACCCTGGACGCCGCCGCGGCAATCGCCGCGGTGAGCGGCTCGGGCTTCATCACCATGCCCGGTCCGCCGCCGTAGGGCCGGTCGTCCACGGTACGGTGCACGTCGCTGGTGTGCGTGCGCGGATCCTCCGTGCCCACCTCCAGCAGCCCGCGGCGGATGGCCCGCCCGGTCACGCCGTACTGCAGCGCCTGGTGGATCATCTCCGGGAACAGCGTGACGACCTCGATCCTCACGCCAGCTCCTCGGGCCAGTCCACCTCGACCAGCCGCTGCCCGCCGTCGACCCGCAGCACATGCTGCTTGGTCACCGGCAACCAGTGCTCGGCCCTGCCCTTCACCACCATCACGGCGCCGGCCGGCAGGTCCATGAAGTACTCGACCCTGCCCAGCTCGACGCCCTCGACGTTGCGGACCGTGAAGCCCACCACGTCGTCGCGGTAATACTGTCCTTCGGCCAGGGGCGGCAGCCGCTCACGCGGGATGCGCACCCACCAGCCCTTCAGCGCCTCGGCCGCCGTGCGGTCCGCGACGCCTTCGAGGCGCACCCGGAACCCGTTACGGTAGGGCACGCCCTCGAGCAACCTGGCCGTTCGGATCCGCCCGTCCGGGGCGGTCAGGTGCCACTCGTCGTAATCGAGCAGCGTCCCGGGAGGGTCTGTGAACGACCGGACCAGCACCCACCCGCCGATGCCATGGGGCGCACCCACCTGGCCCAGCGTCAACGCCGGCCCGGTGTCGGCACCCGGCATGGCGCGAAAGGTCAGGCCGCCGCTGCCGGCGCCTCGGCCGCCTGCTTGCGGTACTCGCGCACCAGGTGCCTGACGCGCTCGGAGGTCTGCGCCCCCAGCGACACCCAGTAGTCGATCCGCTCCAGGTTCAGCCGCAGCTTGGGCTCGGCCTTGCGGGCGCGGGGATTGAAGAAGCCCACCTGCTCCAGGCTCTTGCCGCCCTGGCGCTTGCGGTGGTCGGTCACCACCACGTGGTAATAGGGATTGTTGCGCGAACCGCGCCGGGTCAGACGGATGGTCACCATGATTCGGGTCCTGGCCTCGTAACTGTTAGGGCTACCGAAAAGAGCGCGGGATTCTACGGGGATCAAGGGCTTGGGGCAAATTGCCCGCCGCGGCGGCGGCCTCAGCCCGCGCGCGCCGCCGCCAGCCCCCTGCGGACCTCCCGGGCCTTGCGGCTGGCGCGGCGCAGCAGCCCCTCCAGCTGCTCCGGGTCCAGGGGCTTGGTGTAGTGCTCGTCGAAGCCCGCTTCCCGGGCCTGCGCCCGGTCCCTGGCCTGGCCCCAGCCGGTCACGGCCACCAGGAAGGCCTCCCGGCCCCAGTCGGTGGCGCGGATGCGCCGGGCGACCTCGTAGCCGTCCAGGTGCGGCATGCCGATGTCCAGCAGCAGCACCTGCGGGCGCATCAGCGCCGCGGTCTGCACCGCGGAGAGGCCGTCGTAGGCCACGGCCACGTCGTGGCCCATGCCCTCCACCAGGATGGCCCAGCTCAAGGCATTGTCGCGGTTGTCGTCGGCCACCAGCACCCGCATGGGCCCGGCGCAGGCATCGTCCCCGTCATCGCCGGGCTGCGCCGCCAGCGCCAGGTCGTCCTGGATGCGCGGCAGCGTCAGCACGAATTCGCTGCCCTGCCCCACCCCGCCGCTCAGCGCCTTCACGCGCCCGCCATGCAGCTCCACCAGGCCCCTGACCAGCGCCAGGCCGATGCCGAGCCCGCCCTGCGCCTTGCTCACCTGGTAGAACATGTCGAACACCTGCTCGAGCCGGGACGGCTCGATGCCGGCGCCCTGGTCGCGCACCGCCACCGACACCTCCTGCTCCCCGACGATGAGCTGCATCTCGATGCGGCCGCCCTCCGGCGAGTACTTCACCGAGTTGGACAGCAGGTTGGCCAGCACCTGGATCATGCGCACGGCGTCGGCCAGCACCGGCGCGGGTGCATCCGGCAGCAGCGTGTTGAGCACCTGCTGCTTGGCCTCCAGCTGCGGGCGCACCATCTCGGCCGCCGAACGCACCACGTCGGCGAGGTCGACCCGGTCGCGCTGCAGCTGCATCACGCCGTGGGAGATGCGAGAGACGTCGAGCAGGTCGTCCAGCAGCCGCGCCATGTGCGTGACCTGCCGCTGGATGGAACTGCTGGCCATGGCCGCGAACTCCGGCTTCTGCGGCTGCATGCCGAGCAGGCGCGCCGAGGCCGACAGCGCGGCCAGCGGATTCCTCAGCTCGTGCGCGAGGATGGCCAGGAACTCGTCCTTGCGCCGGTCGGCCTCCTTCAGCGCGCGCTCGGCGCGGTTCCGCTCGGCCACCTGCGCCTGCAGCGCCTGGTTCGACCGCGCGAGGTCGCGGTTGCTGGCCTGCAGGTCGCGGTTCAGCACCTCCAGTTCCCGCGCCTTCTCCAGCTCCAGGTTGGCGTTGGCCTCGGCCAGGGCGCGGTTGGCCTCCGCCAGGCTCCGGTTGGCTGCTTCCAGGTCGCGCCGCTTGCAGTGCAGTTCGATCAGCACCGAGACCTTGCCGCGCAGGATTTCCGGCACGACGGGAATGGAGACGTAGTCGACCGCGCCGAGCTTGTAGCCCTTCAGGCGGTCGAACTCGGTGTCGTGCACGCCGGTGACGAAGATGATGGGCGTGCTCTCGAAGCGCGGATGCTCATGGATCATCGCCGCGGTCTCGAAGCCGTCCATGCCCGGCATGCTCACGTCGAGCAGGATCAGCGCGAAATCCGTGTGCATCAGGCAGGACAGCGCCTCGGCCCCGGAGTGCACGCACACCAGGTTCTGTCCCAGCTCCTCGAGGATGGAGCGGTAGGACAGCAGGCGCGCCGGCTGGTCGTCGACCAGCAGGATGTTCACCCTTCCGTCCGCTTCCCCCGTGCGCCCCTGCATCAGCGGTGCAACCACATGCGCAGCAGCGATATCAGCTGCTCGGTATTGACGGGCTTGGCCACGTAGTCGGAGGCGCCGGCCTCCAGGCACTTCTCCCGGTCGCCCTTCATCGCCTTGGCGGTGAGCGCGATGATGGGCAGGCGGCGGAAGCGAGTGTCGGCGCGGATGCGCCGCATGGTCTCGTAGCCGTCCATCTCCGGCATCATCACGTCCATCAGCACCAGTGCCAGGTCGGGCGTGCTCTCCAGCAGGTCGATGGCGTCCTGGCCGTTGGTGGCGGTGATCACCCGCATGCGGTGGCGTTCCAGAACGCTGGAGAGCGCGAAGATGTTGCGCACGTCGTCGTCGACCACCAGCACCCCGCGGCCCACCAGCGGCTCGTCGCCGCGGTGCAGGGACTCGATCATGTGCTGCCGGGACTCGGGCAGGTCGGCGATCACCCGGTGCAGGAACAGCGCGGTCTCGTCCAGCAGCCGCTCGGGCGACTGCACGCCCTTGAGCACGATGCTCTTGGCCTTCTGCCTGAGCAGCGCGTCCTCCTCGCCGGTGAGGTCGCGGCCGGTGAAAACCACCACCGGCAGGTCGCGCGCGGCGGGAATCTGCTGCATCTCGCCGAGCAGCGTGAAGCCCGAGACATCCGGCAGGTGCAGGTCCAGCACCACGCAGTGGAAGGAGCGCTCGCGCAGCAGCTGCAGCGCCGCCTCGCCGCTGCCCACGGTGGTGATGCGAAGATCGTCCGCCGCCAGCAGCTCGGAGATGCTCATCTGCTCGGCCGGGTTGTCCTCGACCACCAGCAGCTCGCGCTGCCGCGTGGAGGCGAAGTCCCTGATGCGCCGGAGCGCCTCCTCGAGGCCGTCGGTGGTGGCCGGCTTGTTCATGAACGAGAACGCGCCGCGCTCCAGGCCGTACTGCCGCTCCTCCTCGACGGTGAGGATCTGCACCGGGATGTGCCGCGTGGCCGGGTCCTGCTTCAGGTGGTTCAGCACCGTCCAGCCCAGCATGTCGGGCAGGAACACATCCAGCGTGATGGCCGTGGGCAGGTGGCGGTGCGCGAGGTGCAGCGCCTCGGCGCCGGTCTTGGCCACCACCACCTTGAAGCCGCAGTCGCGCGCCACGTTCAGCAGCACACGGCCGTAGTGGGGATCGTCCTCCACCACCAGCAGCACCAGGTCGTCCGGCCCGATGGACTCGGCATCATCGACCAGCTCCTCGGTGAGCGAGGGCGGCAGGCTGATGGTGCGGAAGCGTCCCGTTTCGCCGGCGGCGGGCGCCGCCTCGGCCTGCTGTTGCGGCGGCGGATAGGCCGGTCCCATGTACGACACCGGCAGGTACAGCGTGAAGGTGCTGCCCACACCCAGCGTGCTGGTCAGGCGCAGCTCGCCGCCGAGCAGGTGCGCCAGCTCGCGGCTGATGGCCAGGCCCAGGCCAGTGCCGCCGTACTTGCGGGAGGTGCCGGCATCGGCCTGCTGGAAGGCCTCGAAGATGATCTTCTGCTTCTCGGGCGCGATGCCGATGCCCGAGTCGCTGACCGCGAACTCGACCACGGCCGGTGCCTGGGCCAGCACCGGGTGATCCGCCGTCCAGCCGCCATCGGCCAGTCCAACGTGCAGCCGCACCCCGCCCTGCGCGGTGAACTTGAAGGCATTGGACAGCAGGTTCTTCAGCACCTGCATCAGGCGCTTGGAATCGGTGGTGATGTGCCGGCCGAGCCGCGCGTCGAAGTCGGTGGAGAAGGAGAGGTTCCTGGCCTCGGCCTCGTGGCGGAAGTTGCGCTCCACGGTCTCGCGCAGGTGCGTGAACAGCAGGTCCTCGGATTCCACCGTCACCGTCCCGGACTCGATCTTCGACAGGTCGAGGATGTCGCTGATCAGGTTCAGCAGGTCGGTGCCGGCCGCGTGGATGGTCTTGGCGAACTCCACCTGCCGGGGCGTGAGGTTGCTGTCGGCGTTCTCGGCCAGCTGCTGGCCGAGGATCAGGATGGAGTTCAGCGGCGTGCGCAGCTCGTGCGACATGTTGGCCAGGAACTCGGACTTGTAGCGCGAGGTCAGCGCCAGCTCCCCGGCCTTCTCCTCCAGCGCGCGCCGCGCCAGCTCGATCTCCTGGTTCTTCAGTTCCACCTCGGCCTTCTGCTCGGCCAGCAGGCGCGCCTTGGTGGCCAGCTCCTCGTTGGTCTGCTGCAGCTCGCTCTGCTGGGTCTGCAGCTCGGCCGCCAGCTCCTGCGACTGCTGCAGCAGCCGCTCGGTGCGCATGGTGGCCTCGATGGTGTTCAGCACCACGCCGATGGAGTCGGTGAGCTGCTCGAGGAAGGCCAGGTGCGAGGCGGTGAACTCCTGCAACGAGGCCAGCTCGATCACGGCCTTGACCTGTCCCTCGAACAGCACCGGCAGCGCGATCACGCTGCGCGGGCGCGCCGACATCAGCCCGCTGCTGATGCGCACGGCATCCTCGGGGATCTGGTCCAGCAGGATGCGCCGCCCGTCCACGGCGCACTGGCCGATCAGTCCCTGGTTGAGGCGGAAGCAGCGCGGCGCGCCGTCCTCGCGCGTCTCAGCGTAGCTCGAGAGCTGCTTGAGCAGCGGGCCCTGCCCGTCCTTCTCCATCACGTAGACGATGGCGTGCTGCGCGTTGACCAGCGGCGCCAGTTCGGCCAGCAGCATGTTGCCCAGGGTCACCAGGTCGCGCTGGCCCTGCATCATGCGGCTGAACTTCGCCAGGTTGGTCTTCAGCCAGTCCTGTTCGGTATTGCGCTCGGTGGTGACCTTGAGGGTGCCGATCATGGCGTTGATGTTGTCCTTGAGGTCGGCCACCTCGCCGCGCGCCTGGACCTGGATGGTGCGGGTGAGCTGGCCCTTGGTCACCGCCGTGGCCACTTCCGCGATGGCGCGCACCTGCGTGGTCAGGTTGGCCGCCAGCAGGTTGACGTTGGCGGTGAGGTCGCGCCACGTGCCCGCGGCGCCCGGAACGTTGGCCTGGCCGCCGAGCCTGCCTTCCACCCCCACCTCGCGCGCCACGCTGGTCACCTGCTCGGCGAAGGTGGCCAGCGTATCGGTCATGCTGTTGATGGTCTCGGCCAGCGCCGCCACCTCGCCCTTGGACTCCACCATCAGGCGCTGGCGCAGGTCGCCGTTGGCCACCGCGGTCACCACCTTGACGATGCCCCGAACCTGGTTGGTCAGGTTGTTGGCCATGGTGTTGACGTTGTCGGTGAGGTCCTTCCAGATGCCGGCCACGCCGGGCACGATGGCCTGGCCGCCCAGCTTGCCCTCGGTGCCCACCTCGCGCGCCACGCGCGTCACCTCGGCGGCGAAGCCGTTCAACTGGTCCACCATCGTGTTGATGGTTTCCTTCAGCTGCAGGATCTCGCCCTTCACGTCCACGGTGATCTTGCGCGAGAGGTCGCCGCGGGCGATGGCGGTGGACACTTCCGCGATGTTGCGCACCTGGCCGGTGAGGTTGCCGGCCATCGAGTTGACGTTGTCGGTGAGGTCCTTCCAGATGCCAGCCACGCCGGGCACGATGGCCTGGCCGCCCAGCTTGCCCTCGGTGCCCACCTCACGCGCCACGCGCGTCACCTCGGCGGCGAAGCCGTTCAACTGGTCCACCATCGTGTTGATGGTGTTCTTCAGCTCCAGGATCTCGCCCTTCACGTCCACGGTGATCTTGCGCGAGAGGTCGCCGCGCGCCACCGCCGTGGTCACCTCGGCGATGTTGCGCACCTGGCCGGTGAGGTTGGTGGCCATGGCGTTGACCGAATCGGTCAGGTCCTTCCAGGTGCCGCCGGCGCCGGGCACGATGGCCTGGCCGCCCAGCTTGCCCTCGGTGCCCACCTCGCGCGCCACGCGCGTGACCTCCGAGGCGAAGGAGCGCAGCTGGTCCACCATGGTGTTGATGGTCTCCTTCAGCTGCAGGATCTCACCGTGCACGTCCACGGTGATCTTGCGCGAGAGGTCGCCGCCGGCGATGGCCGTGGCCACCTCGGCGATGTTGCGCACCTGGCCGGTGAGGTTGCCGGCCATCGAGTTGACGTTGTCGGTGAGGTCCTTCCAGATGCCGGCCACGCCGGGCACCGTCGCCTGCCCGCCCAGCTTGCCCTCGGTGCCCACCTCACGCGCCACGCGCGTCACCTCGGCCGAGAAGCCGTTCAACTGGTCCACCATCGTGTTGATGGTGTTCTTCAGCTCCAGGATCTCCCCGCGCACGTCCACGGTGATCTTGCGCGAGAGGTCGCCGCGCGCCACCGCCGTGGTCACCTCGGCGATGTTGCGCACCTGGCCGGTGAGGTTGGTGGCCATGGCGTTGACCGAGTCGGTCAGGTCCTTCCACACGCCGCTGACGTCCTTCACGTCGGCCTGCCCGCCCAGCTTGCCCTCGGTGCCCACCTCGCGCGCCACGCGCGTCACCTCGGAAGTGAAGCCGCGCATCTGCTCGATCATCGAATTCACGATGGTGGCCGAACGCAGGAACTCGCCCTTCACGGCGCGGCCGTCCACTTCCAGCCGCATCAGCTGCGACAGGTCGCCCTTGGCCACCGCGGAGATGGTGCGCGTGGTCTCGGCGGTGGGCCAGACGAGATCGTCGATCAGCGTGTTGAGCGCGGCCTCCATGGCCCCCCAGGAACCGGAGCGGCGCTCGGCGGTGATGCGGTGGCGGGTCCGGCCTTCCTTGCCGACGAGCTGGCCGGCGCGCTCGATCTCGCGCGCCAGGCGCTGGTTGGTGGACGCGATCTCGTTGACCGCATCGGCGATCTTGCCCGACAGGCCGGTGCGGTCCCCGGGCAACCGCACCGAGAAATCGCCGTCGCGGATGCCCTGCAGCACCTTCAGCAGCCGGCGCAGGTCCAGATCGTCTTCCTCACGTCCGGCCTGCGACGCGGTACGGGACGAGCGGCGGCTCATCCTCCCTGCTGCATCCATCAAGGACTCCCGCGATCGTGCAGGCGGGAGTCCGTCAGCCCCGATCGCTCACTGGTTCTTCACAATCCCTTGCAGCCTAGCCGCTGTGTAAGAGGTCGCCGTCGGTCATGGGCCCCGCGCCATGTAGGATTGCGCTGACGGTTGGAGTCAGCCGCGATGGCGCCCGCCGGGCGCGGCGTCGATGAACTTGCGCAGCAGGCGGTACAGCGTCCGGCGTTCTGCCGGCGTCAGCGCGCCGAACAGCGACTGCTCGTGCACCGGAATCAGCTGGGCGATGCGCCGCAGGTTGGCGATGCCCTTCTGGGTCACCTGCAGCTCGTACCGGCGGCGGTCCTTCACCGACCGCCGGCGCGTGACCAGGCCCTCGCGGATGCACTGCTTCACCTGCAGTCCCGCAGTCATCCTTTCCACGCCCATCAGGCCGGCCAGCTCGGTCTGGCTAAGCCCCGGATGGGCGCGCAGCAGCGCCGGCACGCCGATGGCCACCGGATTGATGGCGGCAAAGCGCGTGCCGCGGCGCATCGACCGCGCCAGCCGCACGTAGGCGGTGAACAGGTACAGGCCCAGGACCGGATCGCCGCCAGGGCTGATGGCGCGCTCGATGAGGCGTACGCCCGCGGCCAGGCGCGTCGCTGATCTGCCCGGCATGCGCGACCCCACGACGCGGACGCAACGGTCAGAGCAGGGCCTCGATCGCCGCTTCCAGCTGGCGGGGTTCCTCGCGCGGCGCGAAGCGCGCCACCACCCTGCCCTCGCGGTCGACGAGGAACTTGGTGAAGTTCCACTTGATCGCCTCGGTGCCCAGCACGCCCGGCGCGGCGGACTTCAGGTGCTGGTACAGCGGATGCGCATTGGCGCCGTTGACGTCGATCTTCGCGAACATCGGGAAGGTCACGTCGTAGGTGGTGGAGCAGAAATGGCGGATGTCCTGCTCGTCGCCCGGCTCCTGCGCGCCGAACTGGTTGCAGGGAAAGCCGAGCACAACGAAGCCACGGTCGCGGTACTTCCGGTACAGGGCTTCCAGGCCCGCGTACTGCGGCGTGAAGCCGCAGCGGCTGGCCACGTTGACCACCAGCAGCACCTTGCCGCGGTACTCCGACAGGTCCCCTTCGCTGCCATCGATGCGGCGCGCGGCGATTTCATGCAATGACATGGCAGCTCCTGTATTGCCGGGCCATTGTTCCACGGTGCGCCGCATGCCGCCAGCACCGGCTATGATCGGCGCATGCCGGGGGGGAGAGCACGGATACTGGCGATTGCCGCCGCGTTGCTGGCGGGCGGCGCCGCGGCCACGTTGGCGTGGTGGTGGCGCAAGCCCCCGGAACCGGCCGCCTTCGTGGGATCGGACCGCTGCGCCGGTTGCCACCAGCGGGAATCCGCCGCGTGGCGGGAAAGCCACCATTACCACGCCATGCTGCCCGCCGGTGCGGATTCGGTGCTGGGCGACTTCGGTGACGCGCGCGTCGAATATGCCGGCATCACCTCGCGCTTCTTCACGCGCGACGGGCAATACTTCGTCGAGACCGACGGCCCCGACGGCACGCTGCAGGAGTTCCGCATCGCGTGGACCTTCGGCTGGCACCCGCTGCAGCAGTACCTGGTCGAGTTCCCCGACGGGCGCCTGCAGGCCCTGGGCTTCGCCTGGGACAGCCGCAGCGCCGAAGAGGGCGGGCAGCGCTGGTACCACCTCTATCCCGACGATGCGCTGACGCACGCGGATGCACTGCACTGGACCGGCGCCTTCCAGAACTGGAACTCACGCTGCGCGAGCTGCCATTCCACCGGCGTGTCGAAGAACTACGACCGCGAGCAGGACCGCTACGACACGCGCTGGCAGGAAGTGAACGTGGGCTGCGAGGCCTGCCACGGCCCGGCGTCGCGACACCTCGCCTGGGCCGAGGGCGGGCGCGGCATCGCCGGCAAGGGTTTCGCGCTGCAGCCCGGGGCCACGTGGACGCCCGTCAACGGTCAGCGGTCCATCCCCGACGCACCCGCCCCCCTCAGCACGCAGCTCGCCGTGTGCGGCGCCTGCCATTCGCGGCGCACCGAGCTCGCGCCGCCTGACGTCACGCGCGAGTTCCTCGACTCCTACCTGCCCAGCGCGCTGCTGGAAGGCATGTACCACCCCGACGGGCAGATCCTCGACGAAGTGTTCGAGCTGGGTTCCTTCCTGCAGAGCCGCATGCACCAGAACCACGTCTCCTGCACCAACTGCCACGAGCCGCACGGCGCGCGCCTGCGGGCGTCCGGCAATGCCCTGTGCCTGCAGTGCCATGAACCGGCGCGCTACGAGACACGCGGGCATCACTTCCATGAGCCGGGCTCGAGCGGGGCGCAGTGCGTCGAGTGCCACATGCCCGCCCGCACCTACATGGGCGTGGATTCGCGGCGGGACCATTCCTTCCGCGTCCCCGATCCGCTGGCCAGCCGGCAACTCGGCGTGCCGAATGCGTGCACGCAGTGCCACCGCGATCGCGACGATGCCTGGGCGGCGGATGTCCTGGCGAAGCTGGGCGGCCGCACCGCACCCTGGTACGCGCACGCGGCGCTGGTCGCCGGGGCGCGCCGGGGCGATCCCGCGGTGGTGCCCGACCTGCTGGCCTACGCCCGGCAGCCGGCCAATCCCGCCATCCTGCGCGCCCTTGCCATCGGCGAGAGCGCACGCTTCCCCTCGCAGCAGCAGGTCGATGCCGTCGCCGACGCGCTGGTCGACGCCGACCCGCTGGTGCGCATCGGCGCGGCCGGCGCGCTGGACTTCCTTGCTCCCGCCGAGCGCCTGCGCGCGCTGCGACCGCTGCTTTCCGACCCGCTCAAGGCGGTGCGCCTGGCCGCCGCGCGCCACCTCGCCGACCTGCCCCTCGCGGATGCGCCCGAGGCCGACCGCGAAGTGCTCCGCCGCGTGTTCGACGAATACCGCGCCGCACTGCTCCACAACGCCGACATGCCCGAGTCGATGAACGACCTGGGCGTGTTCCTCGCCGCGCAGGGCGACGCCGCCGGCGCCGGGCAGGCCTTCCAGCATGCGCGCCGCCTCGCGCCGCGTTACCTGCCCGCGATGCTGAACCTGTCGGATGCGTACCGCGCCCGCGGCCGCGACGACCTGGGCGAGGCCCTGCTGGAGGAAGCGCTTGCGGCCTATCCGGACTCCGGTGACGTGCACCACATGCTCGGCCTGCTGTACGTGCGCACCGGCCGCACGGAAGAGTCGGTGGCGCTGTTCCGCCGCGCCAGCGAACTGTCGCCGGGCAATGCCCGCTACGCGCTGGTGCACGCCCTCGCCCTTCACGAAACCGGGCAGGCGGACGCGGCGGTGCGCGTGCTGGAGGCCGCCGCGGCGCGCTTCCCGGCCGATGCGGGCATCCGCGATGCACTGGAAGGTTATCGCTCCAGTGCACGTTTCCGTTGACGCTGGAGCAACCGCGGCGTTATCGCTTTGACGGCCGGAACTGTCCCGGCCCTCATTCCCGGGGGAAACCCGACCATGTCCCGTCTGTCCCCGCGCACTGCGCGTGCATGGGTGTTGTGCCTGGTGCTGGCGGTGGCCTGCCCTGCCGTCACGGCGGCGGCCGGGACCCCGCCGCCCGCGCGGCGCCCCAACATCCTGCTGATCATCAGCGACGACATCGGCATGGACGTCAGCACCGGGATGTATCCCGGCCTCATCGACGAGCTCGTGGGGAAATACGGTCCCGGCGGCCACGAGCATCCACGCTGGCGCGACATCCAGGGTCGTCCGGCTTCCACCCCGAACCTCGACGCACTGGCCCAGCAGGGCATGCGCTTCACGCAGGCCTGGGCCAATCCGTTCTGCTCGCCCACGCGCACCTCGCTGCTCACCGGCCTGTTCTCGGTCAGGACCGGCGTGTTCGACTACCTCGGCCACCTGACGCAGAACCACCACTCCTTCGTCCGCGACCTGAAGGAGAAAGGCGGCTACGCCACGGCGGTGTTCGGCAAGTGGCACATCGCCGGGCTCGACGTGTATCCCGGCATGAAGCCCAGGGAAGCCGGCTTCGACCTGTTCCGCGGCAACCTGCACGGCGGCCTCGACACCTACTGGGAGTGGAACTACCACGTCCAGGATGAATCGACGCCGCCGGATCGCTGGCGCACCGAACCAGCTCCCGTGCGCTCGCTGCCCGGCATCGCGCCCACGACCTACGCGCCGGTGGTGACGACCGCCGACGCCATCGAATGGATCACCGCGCAGGAGCGGCGCGACCCGGACCGGCCCTGGTTCGTGTGGCTGGCGCACAACCTCGCGCACATCACCGCCATCCAGCAGCCCAACCCCATGGTGGTGCCGCCCGCGGACACGCTGGACGAACCCTCGCGGCGCGAGATGGAGGCCTGCGGCGGAACCTTCGGCAGCGCCAATGCCGGCCGGTGCACCGACAAGATGCTGATGCGCGCCATGACCAACTCGATGGACACGCTGATCGGCCGCGTGCTGGAGGTGGTGGACCGCCTCGACCCCGACACCTACGTGATCTACGTCGGCGACAACGGCACCTGGATGTTCGGCGCCAACCGCGAGTTCATCGACAACATGTACATCACGCGCGTGAACCGCAGCAAGGGCACGGCCTACGAGAGCGGCGTGCGCGTGCCGATGGCGGTGCGCGGGCCACGCATCCCCGGCGGCAGCGTCAGTGATGTGCCGGTGCACAGCGTCGACCTGTTCCCCACCATCCTGGAACTGGCGGGCCTGCCGGCGCCGAAGACGGTGCCCGGCCGCGACCCGGGCACCACGCATCCGCTCGACGGCGTGTCACTGCTGCCGGTGCTGTTCGATGGCGCCACGCAGGTACGCGATCCGGACCAGGGCTACCTGCTGGCCGAGACCATCAATCCCGTGCGCCAGAACATGCGCCACGTGGGCGCGCGCAACGCGCGCTACAAGATGGTCTGCGCCCACGATGCCAGTGCCGGGAACTGCGAGTTCTACGACCTCATCGCCGATCCGCTGGAGGAATTTCCGCTGCCCGGCCCGGCGAACTGCGATGCCTTCGCGCGCGGCGCACTGGCCCGCACCTCGCGCGACTGGCATTACTGCCACCTGCAGCGCGTGATCGCGTCCGGATCGCTCATGGAACTGGCCTTCGTGCCGCCCGCGGCGCCGAACCCCGCCCCGCCCGGGCGGGCCCCGCGCAAGTAAAGGCCCCCCCCCGGGGCGCCCTCCCGCG
>QGUX01000030.1 GCA_003242275.1 Pseudomonadota bacterium
TTGCTTTTATTTCAGGGGCTCGGTGAATTTGATAAAAGACCGCCCCTCCCGCCGCCACAGCGGCGTGCCCACGGCGCGCTCCAGCCGTCCGATGGCATGGCTGAGCGCCGACTGGGTCAGGTGCAGCGCCTGGGCGGCTGCCGTCAGCGTGCCGAACCGGTCCACGGCCCGCACGATGGCGAGGTGGTTGCGATCCAGGTAATCCCTATGACTGGATTTCATGGAAACCTGAATATATATCACTTTAGTTCATCGGAATCGGTTCCTAGGATGCGCCCCATGAACGCCAACCTGAAATCCGCATCCGCCGGCGCCTCGGGCGCCGAAGACCATCCCCAGCTTCCCGCCCGCTACGACCACGTGGGCAGCTTCCTGCGCCCGGGCTACCTGCTCGAGGCCCGCGCCCGCCGCGCGAAGGGCGAGATCAGCGCCGGGGAACTGCGCAAGGTGGAGGACCGTGCGATCACCGAGATCGTGCGCTTCCAGGAAGAAGTGGGCCTGAAGTCCATCACCGACGGCGAGTACCGCCGCACCTACTTCCACATCGACTTCCTCAACCAGCTCGGCGGCGTGCAGACCAGCGACCCGGTGATCGTCGAGAAGCCTGACGGCAGCCGCGAGCTCGCCCCGCCGGTGATGCGCGTGGTGGACAAGGTGCGCCACGACCGTCCCATCCAGCTCGAGGACTACCGCTACCTGCAGTCGCAGCTCTCGCCGGGCAGCGTGGCCAAGGTGACCATTCCTTCGCCCACCATGCTCCACTTCCGCGGCGGCCGCGCCGGCATCAGCAAGGAGGCCTATCCCGAGCTCGACCCGGCCTTCTACGACGACGTGGCGCGCGCCTACGGCGACGAGCTGCGCTCGCTGTACGACGCCGGCTGCCGCTACGTGCAGATGGACGACACCAACCTCGCCTACCTGTGCGATGCGAAGATGCGCGAGGCCGCGCGCCAGCGGGGCGACGATCCGAATGAACTGCCGCGCCGCTATGCCATGTTCGTCAACAAGGTGGTGGCGCACAAGCCGGCCGGCATGCTGCTGGCCATGCACCTGTGCCGCGGCAACTTCCAGAGCACGCATGCCGCCAGCGGCGACTACGAACCCGTGGCCGAGGCGCTGCTGTCCGAGATGAACATCGACGCGTACTTCCTGGAGTACGACGATGAGCGCTCCGGCGGCTTCAGCCCGCTGCGCTTCCTGAAGAAGGGCAAGACCGTGGTGCTGGGCCTGGTCACCACCAAGGTGGGCGAGCTCGAGGACCCGGACCTGCTCAAGCGCCGCATCGACGAGGCAGCGAAGTACGCACCGCTCGAGCAGCTCGCGCTCTCGCCGCAGTGCGGCTTCGCCAGCAGTGTCGAGGGCAATGCCATCTCCTGGGACAACCAGCGCCGCAAGCTGGAGCTGGTGGTGAAGGTGGCGCGCGAGGTCTGGGGCGACCACTAGCCACGGCGCTGGTGCCCGGCCCGGCCGGCGCGCCGACGCCGCCGTTCAGTCGCCGGCGGCGGCCTCCTCGCCGCCGCGCACCCGCGCGGTGAACGAGAACGTGGGCACCAGCAGCCGCCGCTCGCCGGCGAGGTCGGTGGCGGGATCGAGGCAGTAGCCGCGCACGGCGACGCGCTCGAAGTTGCCCTCCAGCGGCGTGCGCGCCAGGTCCTCGACGGCGCAGCGGTCGCTGCCGCGCGTGGCGTACAGCGCTCCTTCGCCCTCCACCAGCACGGTCAGGTTGGTCGGCAGCACCTGCGCGGGACCCTCGTCGGCGTCCGCCAGGTCGATGCCGAAGATGAAGCGCAGGTGCCGGCCCTCGTGCGTGCCGGCCAGCGTGACGCGCAGCCCGCTGCCGTCGGGCCGCATGTCGCCGTCGCACTCGATGTCCGTGCCGCGCCAGGCGAGGTCGGCCTCGATGGCGCCGCGCAGGTCGGCCTCGAGCCCGCCGTCCCCGGCAGGCAGGCAGCCGCCGGCGCCCGCTGCCACGCTACCGCCGGCAGGGCCGCCCTCGCCCACCTGCGCCTTCTGCGAGCAGGCGGCCGGCCCGAGCAGCAGTGCAACCAGCAGCGCGCGCCGCACCATCACTCGTAGACGACGAAGTACTTGCGCGCCGGCTCGGTCACTTCCCAGCAGCCGGTGAATCCGGAGGGCGACACGAAGGTGTCGCCGGGGCCGAAGGTGCGCACCGAACCATCATCGCCGGTGACCACGATGCGGCCCGCGAGCAGCTGGCAGAACTCGTGCTCGGTGAAGATCACGCGCCACTTGCCGGGCCGGCACTCCCAGACGCCGGCGTGGAAGTGCCCGTCGGCGCTGCTGTAGAGGATCCACGCCCGCTGCGCCGGATCGCCGGCGAGGATGCGGTCGGCCGGCGGGCGGTATTCGTCCGTCGCGGGCAGGGGCCCGGAGAAGTCCACCACGGGCTGGAACTGCGGCAGGGTGCTCATGCAGGCAGTCTAGCGGCACGCCGCGCGTTGCGCAGGCCGGCCCTGCGCACAGGTTGACGCCCGGCGCCACCCATGCGTTGTAACCTGCACCGATGAGACTGGGCTTCGAGCACACCTATGCGGCCCTGCCGGCGGAATTCCACACGCCGGTGGAACCTGCTGCGGTGCCCGAGCCCCGCCTGCTGGCCTTCAACGAACCGCTGGCCGCGGAACTGGGCCTCGACGTGGCCGCGCTGCGCCTGGTCGCGCACCAGGTGTTTTCCGGCGCGCTGCTGCCCGACGATGCCCGCCCCATCTCCATGGCCTATGCCGGGCACCAGTTCGGCCACTTCGTGCCGGCGCTGGGCGATGGCCGCGCCCTGCTGCTCGGCGAACTGCGCGACCGCAATGGCGAACTGCGCGACCTGCAGCTCAAGGGCTCGGGCCGCACGCCCTGGTCCCGCCAGGGCGACGGCCTGGCCGCCGTGGGTCCGATGCTGCGCGAGTACCTCGTCAGCGAGGCCATGCACGCGCTCGGCATTCCCACCACACGCTCGCTGGCCGTGGTGGCCACCGGCGGGCGCGTGCTGCGCGAGGTGCCGCAGCCCGGCGCCGTCCTCACGCGCGTCGCGCGCAGCCACGTGCGCGTGGGGACCTTCGAGTACTTCGCCGCGCGCGGCCAGTTCGACCACGTGCGCACGCTGCTCGACTACTGCATCGATCGCCACTACCCGGAACTGAAGGACGCGGGCGAGGACGCGCCGCTGGCCTTCCTGCGCGCGGTGGCCGCGCGCCAGGCCTCGCTGGTGGCCCAGTGGACCGGCGTGGGCTTCATCCACGGCGTGATGAACACCGACAACATGGCCATCAGCGGCGAGACCATCGACTATGGTCCCTGCGCCTTCATGGACCACTACCATCCCGCCACGGTGTTCAGTTCCATCGACCATCGCGGCCGCTACAGCTTCGGCAACCAGGCCGCGATCGCGCAGTGGAACCTCGCGCGGCTGGCCGAGTGCCTGGTGCCGTTGATGCCCGGCGGGCAGGAGGCCGCGGTCGCCGCAGCCACCGGGGTGCTCGAAGCCTTCCCCGCGCAGTTCGATGCGGAACTGCTCACCGTCATGCGCCGCAAGCTCGGCCTTGCCACCGCGCACGCCGATGACCAGCCGCTGGTGGCCGGCCTGCTGCAGGCCATGCAACTGGCACGCGCCGACTTCACGCAGACCTTCCGCGCGCTGGCGGATGTGGTGGAGGGCGGAGAGATCGAAGGACTGGAAGCCTGGCTCACGCGCTGGCGCGCGCGGCTCGCCCTGGAGCCCCTGCCGGCGGCGCAGCGCGCACAGATGCTGCGCGCCGCCAATCCCGCCTTCATCCCGCGCAATCATCGCGTCGAGGCGGCCCTGGCGGCGGCCTGGGAACGCGATGACCTCGCGCCGTTCAACACGCTGCTCGACCTCGTGCGCCGGCCCTTCGACGATCGCCCGGGCTTCGAGTCGTACACGCTCCCGCCCGAGGACCACGAGCGCGTGCTGGCGACCTTCTGCGGCACCTGAGCCGCCCTCGCCCGCGCCGGCCGGCAGCGCCGCTGTGGCGATCCACCCGCCACCGTTACAATCGCCCCATGGCCAGGCCCGTCATCGGTGTGCTGAACGTTTCCGACCGCGCCAGCGCCGGCATCTACGCCGACGAGCCCGGCCAGGCCTGCGTGGCGCTGCTGCGCGAATGGCTCGCCACCGACTTCGACGTGGACTACCGCATCGTGCCCGACGAGATCGACGTCATCGCCGGCGAGCTCATCCGCCAGGCCGACGAGGCCGGCTGCTGCCTCATCGTCACCACCGGCGGCACCGGTCCCGCGCCGCGCGACGTCACGCCCGAGGCCACGCTGCGCGTCATCGAGCGCGAGATGCCGGGCTTCGGCGAACTGATGCGCGCCACCTCGCTCAAGTACGTGCCCACCGCCATCCTGTCGCGGCAGACCGCCGGCATCCGCGGGCGCACGCTGATCGTCAACCTGCCCGGCCGGCCCAAGTCCATACGGGAAAACCTCGAGGCCGTGTTCCCGGCCATCCCCTACTGCATCGACCTGATCGGCGGCCCGCGCCTTGAAACAAACGAGGCCCTGATGAAGGCGTTCCGCCCGAAGGGTGCCTGAAACCCCTGTCGGCACCGTGGTTTCCGCGCCGCCGGCCGGTGGTGGACATCCACAATATTTGCTCAATTCATCCAACTAAGGATTTGACGTCAGTTCCGGAACCAGGGGCGTCATCCTCCGGTCTGATCAACCGTTGACAGACAAGAATGACGACCCTCAAAGGAGCTGACACATGAATGCCATCGCACTGACCACCTTGCTGGTTCACACCCTTGCCACCGTGACCGTGGCAATCGGAACGGCGGTGGCTGCCTGTTTCACCCGCCGCTGATCCTCACCCTCCCCCCTTCGAGAAAAGGCGGCAATTTCCGCCGCCGGCAGTGAATGCTGCCGGCGGCGGCTTTCTTGATGCAGTCAGTGGCTGCGCGCGGCGGCTGCGGAACCCGCTGGCGCGACCGGTGCGAACGCCCCTCCATCCGCGGGCAGCCCCGATGCGACGATCCGCCACGTGTCGGCCACGTCCGCTCCACTCAGCGCCGGCCGACGCCCTGCGCCTCCAGCGCCGCGCGGATCCTCGGCTTGGCGGCCTGCACCGTCAGCCGTCCCGCCGCGAACGCCTCGGCGAGCTGGAACAGCCCGGCGAACGCGCCCGACTGGTCACTGTTGGCCGTGACCTCCACCACCTCGTTGGTGGACCAGACGTCCTCCCACACCTCGAGCACCGCATCCCAGAACTCGCGCGTGGCCTCGTAGTAGCGATCCGCCGCCGCGAAGTCCGCATCCACGATGCGCTCGTAGCGCGCCACGCCGTACTCGCGTCCCACGTAGGGCAGCGGCGCATTGCCGACGGTGCGCTTGAGGTTGTTCTCCTCGTGCAGCCAGCCGCGCGGCAGGATGGTGTGACGGTTGGTGCCGTACAGCAGCTGGTAGTCGTTGCGCACCGACCACTCGCGGCGCGGCAGCGGCCGCGCGGTTTCGCCGCCGATCCAGCTCGAGAAGCTGGCGTTGTGCTCCCAGCGGCCCACGCTGCCGTAGCGCGGTGATTCATCCACCTGGTAGACGGTCTGCGACCAGGCGCCACGGCGCTCCTCGGCGGACAGCGTGCGCCTGCGCCAGCGCCGGCCATCCTCGTGCTCGATCACGTACGCCGGCTCGTAGCGCCAGTCCTGCCGCCAGTGCTTGGTGACCATGGGCTCGCTGATGCGCCCGTCCTCGCCCACCACGCGCATCTCCAGGATGTGCACCAGGCTCACGAACCCCGGCTCGTCGCGGTCGACGTAGACCTTTTCGGTGCCCCACGACTGGTAGGGGCGGGGCCGCTGGCCCTCGTCGGGAAAGGTGGCCACCTCGAGGAAGTCGAAGGTGACGCGGTAGGTGCCGGCCATGGCGAGGATGGCGCGCCGGTCGCGCTCCTGCGGCGCGAGGTCCGGCGCCTGCAGCGCCTGCCATTCGGCCGACGGCCCGGTGGCCAGCTTCACTGGCGCGCCGCGGGTGGTGCCGCCGCGCGGCGCCGGCGCATCGGCACCCAGCGGCCAGGAGAAGGTGTAGCGCGGCACGCGGCCCTCGCCCGCCGGTTCGGCCGCCATCACCAGGCCGGCCGCGAGGCCGGCCAGCAGCATTCCCATCCTGGCGATGAGCTTGCCCATGCGCCCAACCTTACAACGGTTCCGGCGCCGTAGCTGCGGGTTATAGTGGCCTGATGCTGCTCGTCATTCTGCTGCTCCTCGCTGCCACGGCCGCGATTTTCGCCATCGCCCAGGTGGGCATCGTCATCACGCTGCTGCTCGTCGCCGCCGTGCTGGTGCTGGCCTACCACCGCCTGCCGCTGTGGGCGTTCTCCGTGGCCGCCACGGTGCTGATCGGCGCGTACGCGGGGTGGAGCAGCGCGGCGCCGTGGTGGAAGGCGTTCCTGCTGGCGCTGGTGGCCCTCCTGTGGCTGTTCAACCTGCGGCCGCTGCGCCGGCGGCTGGTCTCGCGACCCTTCCTCAAGACCTACCTGCGCATGCTGCCGACCATGTCGGCCACCGAACGCGATGCGCTGGAAGCCGGCGGCGTGTGGTGGGACGGCGAGCTGTTCACCGGCAAGCCGGACTGGAACCGCCTGCTCGGCACGCCGCCCGCGCGCCTCACGCCCGAGGAGCAGGCCTTCCTCCAGGGCCCGGTGGAGGAACTGTGCGCGATGGTGAACGACTTCGATGTCACGCACCGCCGCGCCGACCTGCCGCCGGAGGCCTGGGAGTTCATCAAGAAGCACCGCTTCTGGGGCATGATCATCCCGAAGGCGTACGGCGGGCTGGAATTCGGCCGGTACGCGCAGTCCTCCATCCTCACCAAGCTGTCCAGCCGCTCGATCACGCTGGGTGTGACGGTGATGGTGCCCAACTCGCTCGGCCCCGGCGAGCTGCTGGTGCACTACGGCACCGAGGAGCAGAAGCAGTACTACCTGCCGCGCCTCGCGCGCGGCGAGGAAATCCCCTGCTTCGGCCTGACCAGCCCGGTGGCCGGCTCGGATGCCGCGTCCATCACCGACACCGGCGTGGTGTGCTGGGGCGAATACCAGGGCGAGCGGGTGCTGGGCATCCGCCTGGACTTCTCCAAGCGCTACATCACGCTGGCGCCCATCGCCACGGTGATCGGCCTCGCCTTCCGCCTGTTCGATCCCGAGCACCTGCTGGGCGAGGTGGAGGACATCGGCATCACCTGCGCGCTGATCCCGCGCGACACGCCCGGCGTTTCCATCGGCCGCCGCCACTTCCCGCTGAACATCACCTTCCAGAACGGCCCCATCCACGGCAAGGACGTGTTCGTGCCGGTGGACTTCATCATCGGCGGACCGAAGATGGCCGGCCGCGGCTGGCGCATGCTGGTGGAGCAGCTGTCGGTGGGCCGCTGCCTGTCGCTGCCCGCCAATGCCACCGGCGGCGCGATGGCCGCCACCTGGGCCACCGGTGCCTACGCGCGCATCAGGAAGCAGTTCGGCCTGTCGGTGGGACGCTTCGAGGGCGTGGAGCAGGTGCTGGCGCGCATCGTCGGCAACACCTACATCATCGATGCCTCGCGCAGCGTCACCACCGGCGCCATCGACGCCGGCGAGAACCCGGCCGTGCCGGCGGCCATCCTCAAGCTCCACTGCACCGAGCTCAGCCGCGCCATCTGCGCCGACGCCATGGACGTGCACGGCGGCAAGGGCGTGATGCTCGGGCCGAACAACTACCTCGGCCGCGGCTGGCAGGCCTCGCCCATCGGCATCACCGTGGAAGGCGCCAACATCCTCACGCGCAACCTGATCGTGTTCGGCCAGGGCGCCATCCGCTGCCATCCCTACGTGCTGAAGGAGATGGAGGCGGCGCGCAGCCCCGAGGGCGAACGCAGCGTCGAGGCCTTCGACCGCGCGCTGTTCGCGCACGTGGGCTTCACCATCTCCAATGCCGTGCGTTCGTGGGTGACCGCGCTGACACTGGCACGCTTCCAGCGCGTGCCCGGCAAAGGCCCGCTGCGCCGCTACTACCAGCACGTGCAGCGCTTCTCCGCCTCCTTCGCCTTCGTCGCCGACGTGGCCATGCTGTCGCTCGGCGGCTACCTGAAGAAGAAGGAGAGCCTGTCGGCGCGCCTCGGCGACGTGCTGTCGTACCTGTACATGGCCTCGATGGTGCTCAAGCACCACCACGACAACGGTTCGCCGGAAGAGGAGCGGCCCATCGTCGAGTGGGCGTGCCGCGACCTCTTGTACCGCGCGCAGGAGCAGCTGCACGGCTTCCTGCGCAATTTCCCGAACCGCCTGCTGGCGGCACTGATGCGCCTGCTGGTGTTTCCGCGCGGCCGCACCTACTTTGCGCCATCCGACCGGCTGGGCGCGGAGCTGGCACGGCTGGCCATGCAGCCCGGGCCGGTGCGCGAGCGGCTGTGCCGCCATGCCTTCCGCACCAACACGGCCGACAACCCGCTCGGCCAGCTGGGCGAAGCCCTGGCGCTCGCCGAGCGGGCCGAGCCCATCGAGCGCAAGCTGCGCGTCGAGGGTGTAAAGTCCGGCCGCATCCGCGCGCTGGACATGCCGGGGCAGATCGCCGAGGGGCAGCGGCTGGGCATCCTCACCGCCGAGGAAGCCGCGCTGCTGCTCGACTATGATGCGAAGATCATGCGCATCATCAATGTGGATGACTTCGCGCCCGGCGAGCTGCCGGCCGGGTCGCCGCAGACCTGATTCAACCATGGGAGGAGTCGAGATGAGGATCCGTACGATGGCGGCCCCGGTGGCCGCGCTTGCCCTGCTGGCCGCCTGTTCGAAGGCGCCGGAGTCCGGGACCGCCGCCACCGACGCGGATGCCGCCAGCCACACGGAAAGCGAGGCCGCGCCGTCGTTCCCGCGCACGCCCGCGCCCGCCGGCGCCCGGGTGTTCTTCGTCAGCCCCAAGGACGGCGAGACCGTCAGCTCCCCGGTCAGGGTGGTGTTCGGCGTGGAGAACATCGGCATCGCGCCAGCCGGCCAGGTCGTGGAAGGCGCCGGCCACCATCACCTGATCGTCGACGCGGACATGCCCGACCCGAGCATGCCCATTCCCGCCGACACGCAGCACCTGCACTACGGCCAGGGGCAGACCGAGGCCACCATCGAGCTCTCCCCCGGCACGCACACGCTGCAGCTGGTGATGGGCGACCACCTGCACGTCCCGTTCGATCCGGTGGTCGCGTCGGAAAAGATCACCATCAACGTGCAGTAGCCCCAAGGGATGCGGCCGCGGAAGGCGGCCGCATCCACTTCCTTCCGGCGCCGCGCGATGTACCTGTCGTTCTACGGGCTGGCCGAGAAACCCTTCTCGATCACGCCGGATCCGCGCTACCTCTACCTGGGCGGACGCCACGCCGAGGCGCTGGCGCACCTGCTGTATGGCGTGACCGAGGCGGGCGGCTTCATCCAGCTCACCGGCGAGGTGGGCACCGGCAAGACCACCATGATCCGCTCGCTGCTCGCGCGCCGTCCCGAGAACGCCGAGATCGCGCTGATCGTCAACCCGGTGATGGACGCGCGCGAGTTCATGCAGACCGTGTGCGAGGAGCTGGGCATCGCGCTGCCGCCCGATGCGGCCGGCAGCATGAAGGTGCAGGTCGACCTGCTCAACCGCCACCTGCTCGCCGCGCACGCGGCGGGACGCCGCGTGGTGCTGGTCGTCGACGAGGCGCAGAACCTCTCGCGCGAGCTGCTGGAGCAGATCCGGCTGCTCACCAACCTCGAGACCGAGACGCAGAAGCTGCTGCAGATCATCCTGATCGGCCAGCCCGAGCTCAGGCAGATGCTCTCGCGCGAGGACCTGCGCCAGCTCGCGCAGCGCATCACCGGCCGCTACCACCTCGATCCGCTGTCGCGCGCCGAGACCGCCGCCTACGTGCGCCACCGCCTGCGCATCGCCGGCGCCACGCAGGAGATCTTCACCCGCGGTGCGCTGGCCGAGCTGCACCGCGTCAGCGGCGGCATCCCGCGCCTGATCAACATCATCGGCGACCGCGCGCTGCTGGGCGGCTTCACCGAGGACCGGCATCGCCTCGGCGCGGCGATGGTGCGCCGCGCGGCCAGCGAGGTGTTCGGGCGCCGCGTGCAGCCGGCGTGGCTGCCCTGGAGCGCGGCGGCGGCCGCGGCCGTGCTGGTCAGCGTCGCGACATGGATGGCGTGGAGGCACTTCGATGCGCGCCCGCGGGCCGAGGTCACCCAGGCGTCCGTATCCGCCGCCGACGCTGCGGATGCCGCATCCGCCGCGCCGGATGCGCCCGCCGAACCGGCCACGCCACCGCAACTGGCCGTGGTGCTGCAACAGGCCGGCACACCCTCCGGCGTCGAGGAGGCGTGGGCCCGCCTGTTCGCATTGTGGGGACTGCAGTACGCGCAGGGCGTGGAGGACGCCTGCGTGCAGGCGCTGCGGCAGGGACTGGAATGCCTCGCCACCGAAGGCGGCGTCGAGGCCCTGCAACGCTTCAACCGTCCCGCGCTGCTGGAACTCCAGGATGACGCGGGCGTGGTCCACCAGGCCGTGGCCTCACGGATCTTTCCCGACGACGCGCTGGTGCGCCTGCTGATCGGCACGGATTCCTACGACATCGGTTTCGACGACCTCGAGCAGCGCTGGGACGGCCGCTTCACGCTGCTGTGGAAGCCGGCGCAGCTCGACACGCGCAACCTGGCGCTGGGCGCCTGGGGCGAACCCGTGCGCAACCTGCGCATGCGGCTGAACGCCTGGGCGGGTCTCCAGGGGGAGCTGCTGTTTCCGCCGGAAGACCCGGACTACTTCGACGAGCAGCTGCAGGACCTGGTGATGCGCTTCCAGGCGCAGCACGGACTGGTGGTGGACGGCATCGCCGGCGTGCGCACCCAGGCCGTGCTCGACAGCGTGGTCGCCGGCCCCGGCACGCCGCTGCTCACGGCCAACTCACCCTAGGATGCGGCGATGTCCTTCATCCTCGATGCATTGAAGAAGGCCGAGGCCGAGCGCAACCGCCGCATCGCGCCGGTGCTGATGGATGCGCGCGTGGCGCCGCCGCGCCGCGGCCTGCCCGCCTGGGCCTGGGCGCTGGGTGGGGTCCTGCTGGCCAATCTGCTGGTGCTGGGGTGGCTGCTGCTGCGCGAGCCGGGCACGCCTGCGCCCGCAGGCACCGTCACTGCAAGCGCGGCCTCGGCCGGCGCCAACAATTCGGGCGCCGCCACCGCTGGCCCCGAATCGCCCGGCGCTGGCGCCCCGGGCGCATCCCCACCGGCCGGGGCCGGCGCCGCCTCGCCCGCTGCGCCGGGCACGGCGCCGCCCCCCGACGCCATCCGCCCCGCGCTGCCGGTGGCAAGGCCACCGGTGGCACGTACCGCCCCGCCCTCCACCGCGTCCCCGCGCCCACGCACGGACATCGACTCCGACCTGCAGCTTCCCGCCCTGCACGAGCTGCGCCTGGCCGGCGTCCAGCTTCCCGACCTGGTATTGAACCTGCACGTCTACGATCCGGCGCCGGCGCACCGCTCGGTGATGCTCAACGGCATCCGCCTGCGCGAGGGCGAGTACACACCCAACGGCGTGAAGGTGGAACGCATCACGCCGGCCGGCGTGGTGCTCGAGGCCGCCGGCCGGCGCTTCAGGCTCGACGCCGGCGGCTGAAGGACCCTCGCTCCTATTCCGCGATGTACCAGCGCTCGTCGATGCGCTCGACGATCCACTGCGAATACGGCAGGCCGCTGCCCGACAGGTCGAAGATGGCACGCGTGCCCGCGTACTCGTAGCGTGGTTCGCGCTGCCTGGCGAGGCGGATCGCCGCCATGTACTGCTCGCGCAGCGCCGGCCGGCCCTCGCAGGTGGAAATCAGCGTGCGCAGCGCGCGCGTGCCGGTGGTGCGACGGAAGTTCGGGCTCATCTGCTTCTCGTAGTAGTCGCTGCAGCGGCCCGCCTCGAGATTGGCCAGCGCCTCATCCAGCATCTTCACCATCGCCGGCGGCAGCACCACCTCCTTCGGCCCTTCGGCGTCCTGGCCGGTGGCCGCCGGGTCCGCCGGGTCCGCCGGAGCGGTGGTCGAACTCACGCGCGGCGCGCGCACGCGGCCGGCGCGCAGGTCATCGATCTGCGCCTGCAGTTCCAGCGGCAGCGCCGCCTTCCAGTCCTTGCCCCAGGGGACGATGGTCACCAGCACCGGCACGCGCACCTCCCCCAGCTCCGCCGGCGGGATCAGGCGCCCGACCATGTGCACCATGCCGCCGCGGTCCTTCACCGCCTCGATCCAGTCCACCTTGCGGAACTGGCGCCCGCCGAAGGAAAGGCGCTGCGACAGCGCCACGAAGAAGCTGTGCGGCGTGAGCCGCTCGATGTCGGCCAGCGGCATGCCCTCGCCGAACAGCCGCGCGCGCGTCAGGCTGCTGCCGCGGTCGGCCTCCAGGCGCATCTGGTCGAGCAGCTGCGTGCGCAGCGCGGCCAGTTCGTCCTCGTGGATCGCCATCGCCATCGCGAATGCGTCGCCGCGCGCCAGTGCCTGCAGGTACTCCTCGGCGGCGCGTTGCTGGGCGAGGTTGCCCCCCGCCGCCTGCACGGACAGCGGAACGAGCCAGCTCGCGACAATAAGCAGCGCGAATGTGACGGGTTTCACTTTCCGCATGGTGAAGCAGTCCCCTCCTGATAACCCCGTGTTGGCGACCCGTTTCACAGAACACGAAAGCCGCCCGGCGGGAAGGTTGTACCCGCCACGGCGGGCCGTAAAGTCCGTTCATACCACATTGGGGCAGGTACGCCCCAACAACGAACCACCCAGCGCTGGAGACGGACTTGACAGCTAGCCCCAAGGTTCGCGGCGAAGCGCCCGACACGGACGAGGCGCGCCAGGCAGGCACCGGCCGGAACCTCATCGCCCTCACGCATGATCCCGCCCTCGCGGCCGCCGTGCAGGAGCTGGCGGCCGGCGGCATTCCCGTCGAGATCGTGGAGGACCTGCGCGGCCTTGCGGACCACCTGATGCAGGACGACACCGCCGTAGCGCTGCTGGATGCGCAGGCGCTGGGCGTGCCGGCCGACGCCGCGGTGGACGCGATCAAGAACCAGTTTCCCGAGGTGCGGCTGCTGGTCGCCGGCCATGCCGCCGAGCAGAACATGCTCGCCAGCCGCATCGCCAGCCAGAAGGTGTTCCGCTTCGTGCACAAGCCGGCATCGACGCAGCGGCTGCGGCTGTTCGTCGATGCGGCCACCTCGCAGCTGGCCGAGCGCCAGGCCGGCCCGGCCCCGCTGCCGTCCGCCGGCGCCTCCGGCGCCACGCCGCCACAGGGCAGCTCCTCGATGCTGCCCATCCTCGCCGGCGTGGCCGGCGTGGTGGTGCTGGCGGTGGGCGGCTGGCTGATGATGCGCAAGGAGGAGGCGCCCGCGGCACCTGCCCCGCCCGTGGTCGCCGAATCCGCACCGCAGGAAACCTCGCCCGAGGTGACCGCGCTTCTGCAGCGCGCCGCAGAGGCGCTGGCCGCCGGCAGGCTGGTCGGCGCCGACGGCAGCAGCGCCGCCGAGCTGTACCGCGAGGCCCTGCGCCTCGACGCCGGCAATGCGTCTGCCAAGGAAGGATTCGACAGCGCCATCGACCGAGCACTGACCGGCGCCGAGCGTTCGCTGCTGAACGGCAGGCTCGAGGAGGCGCGGGTCACCGCCGAGATGGTGCGCCTGATCGTGCCGGACAACTCCCGCCTCGCGTTCCTCTACACGCAGATCGAGCGCGAGCTGGCGCGCATCAGCGCCGATGCCTCGCAGCGCCAGGCACTGGAGGCACGCCAGGCCCAGATCCGCGCCGCCGTGGCCGCGGTGGAGGATCGCATCGCGCAGGGTGCGCTGATCGACCCACCCACCGACAATGCCGTGACCCGCTTCCGCGAGGCGCAGAACATCGGCGGCGGCGACCCCATGGTGCGCACCGCGCGCGATGCCGTGGTGGCCGCGCTGCTCACCGCCGCGGACCGCGAGCTCTCCGCCGACCGGCCGACCGCCGCGCGCCGCTTCGTCGAGGCGGCCGGCACGGTGAACAGCAGTGCGCCCGGCCTCGACTTCGCCCGCCGGCGCATCGACGAGGCGCTGATCCAGCAGGCGGCGCTGTCCACCGCCGTGGTGAGCATCCCCGTTCCGCCGCCGGCCGCGCCGCCCGCCGCCGCGCCGGCGACCGCGCCGGCACCTGCCGCCTCCGCGGGCGACGCGCCCGCTTCCGGCTCCGCCGCCGCCCCGAAGCCTGCCGAATCCGGTCCTGTCTCCGCCAGCACGCTGCGCGTGGTGCGGCGGGTGGCACCCGAGTATCCCCAGTTCGCCCTCGATTCGGGGGTGTCGGGCTGGGTCGAGATGGAGTTCAGCGTAGCCAAGGACGGTTCCGTGCGTGACGTGAAGGTCATCGAATCCGAACCGGGCCGCACCTTCGATGCGGCGGCCGTGGCCGCGATGCGCCGTTACCGTTACGAACCCGTGATCCGTGATGGCGAACCGGTGGAAGTGCGCGCGCGCCTGCGCATGCGATTCACTCCACAGGAAGGCCGCTAGCGAGCCTTGCAATGCCCCGACCCACGCGCCTGCTGGTAGTCGCGGACGACGGCCAGGTGGGCCGTTGGCTGCAGCACCGCATCGAATCCCTCGATGCCGGCCACCAGATCGAGCTCGAGGACCAGGCCGCCTTCGAGCGCCGCCTCGCGACCACCTCCGGCGCCGGCCTCGACGCGCTGGCGGCCGTGCTCGATTTCTCGCCGGACTGCTGCGTCGCCAGCCTCGACTGGATCGAGCGCGTGCTCGGCATCCCCGACATGCCGCCACTGCTGGTGGTGGCACAGAACGGCGATGAGCGTTCGGCGGTGGCGGCCATGCGCCGCGGCGCGGCCGACTACCTGCCGCGGCGCGCGCTTGACGCGAAGCTGCTGGAGGAGGCACTGGCCCAGGCGCGCCGCGCGTACCGCCGGCGCGAGCACGGCGAGCGCGTGCGCACCGCACCGCCGGCGGCGCTGCCCGCGCCGCTGAAGGTGCCGCGCGACCTGATCCCGCGCTACACGCTGCTGGACACACTGGGCGAGTCGGTGCGCGCCACCGTCTACCTCGCGCACAGCGCGGCGCTGAACCGCAATGTGGCGCTGAAGGTCAGCCACGTGGCCGAGGACGAGGCGCCGCAGTTCGCGCGCGAGTTCGAGACCGTGGGCGTGCTGCGCCATCCCGGCGTGGTCGACATCTACGACTACGGCGTGCACGACGGGCGCGAGTTCATCGCGATGGAGTACTTCCCCTGCGGCGACCTGAAGGCGCGCCTGCAGAACCCGGTCTCGGAGCAGGAGGCGCTCGACTACCTCGGCCGCATCGCCGAGGCGCTGGCCGCGGTGCATGCCGAGGGCATCCTGCACCGGGACCTGAAGCCGCCGAACATCATGCTGCGCGAGGACGGCCAGGTCGTGCTGATCGACTTCGGCCTGGCGCGCAACCTCGACCACGGCACGCGCAGCACGCGTGCCGGCGTGCTGCGCGGCTCGCCCTACTACATGAGCCCGGAGCAGGCCCAGGGCCTCGAGCTCGACGCGCGCAGCGACCTGTACAGCCTGGGCGTGATCTTCTACGAGATGCTCACCGGCGAGAAACCCTACCAGGGCAACTCCGCCATCGAGGTGCTGCAGCAGCACGTGAACGGCACGGTGCCGCAGCTCCCCGAGCCCTACTCGCGCCACCAGGCACTGCTGGAGGGCATGCTGGCCAAGGATCGTGACGACCGCTTCCCGAGCGCCGACGCGCTGCTCGCCTCGCTGCGGCAGCTGGCCGCCTGAGGATCACGATGCACGACACCCATGACAGCGAGCTGGCAGGCCTGCTGCTCGGCCTCGGCCGGGTGGTCGTGTTGCGGCTCGACGCCTCGCTCGCCATCCAGGGCGTGCACAACGCCCTGCTGCTGACCGAGTGGCGCGAGGCGGCGGCGCGGCGCCCGGACATGCCCGCCGCGCTGCAGTCGCTGCTCGGCGAGCTGATGGCGCCGGCGCGGGCGCGCGAGCTGTCCGAACGCATCGCTTCCAGCGCGGGGACCATCGGCGCCTCCGGGCTCTACCTCGGCGTGTTCGCGTTGCTGGCGCCGCGCGGCGGCGGCGCCCCGCGCCACGTGGCCGTCAGCCTGCACCGCTCGGCCGAGGGCGATGCCCTGCTGCTGGTGCTGCGCGATGTCTCGGCGCTGAACGACGTGCAGCAGACGCTGGCCGACACGCAGCTCGCGCTGGATTCGGCGCTGGCGGCGCTGCGCGCGCCGCCGCATGCCCTGCGCATGTTCCTGGGTTCGGCGCTGACCTCCATCAGCGCCATCCGCGCCACCCTGAAGCTCCCGGCCCGCGACGCCGAGGCGTTGCGCGACAAGCTGGCGCGCGTGCACGCGGCCACTGCGCAGCTCGCCGGCGAGGCCGCCACGCTGGGCCTCGGACCGGTGCAGGAGGCCTGCCACATGCTGCTGCATCGCCTCGACACCGCCCTGGCCCAGGAAGAGCTACCGGGAAATGCGCTGCTCCCCCTGGCGGGCTGGTGGACCGCATCGCCGACAGCGCCGGCACGCTCTGGCGCATCGAGGAGCAGCGCTACGTGGAACCGCAGCCCGACAAGGACCGCACCCGCGTGCGCCGGCAGCCGGACTGGACCTATGCCTCGCAGCGCCGCTGGGCGAGCTACGTGCGCAACCGCGGCAAGGAAGTGGGCGTGCTGGTCGCCTTCGAGATGCACGGCGCGGTGCACGTGCCGAAGAACCTGCGCGTGTCGGTCGACGACCTGCTGCAGCACATGCTGCGCAACGCCGTCGAGCACGGCGTGGAGACGCCGGAGGAACGCCTGGCCGCCGGCAAGCCCGCGCATGCCACCGTGTCGGTGAAGTTCGAACCCCTGGGCGAGGCGCAGATCCGCATGACCGTGCGCGACGACGGCCGCGGCCGCGGACTGGGCCTCACCTTCCTCCGGCGCGCCGTGGCGCGGCTCGGCGGCGTGATCGCCGTGGCCGCCAGGCCCGACCAGTACACGCAGTTCGTCATCGACCTGCCCCGCGACGTGCAGCGTCCGGGTGCCACGCAGGCGTCCGCGCAGTAAGCCGCGCACAGAAGCCAATGTAGGGATGTACTTACCCGGCATTGCTTGACAAAACGCAGTGCCGGCAGGTGCAATGCGTCAACCACCACGGTGGGAGAAGGCATGCACCTCGTTGACACAACGCTGTTCTACTCTCCCACCAGCGGCGGCGTGAGGCGATACCTCAACGCCAAGCACGAGTGGTACCTGCGCCAGCCGCACATCCGCCACACGCTGCTGGTTCCCGGCGACACCACCCGGCTGCATCCCGGTGACGTCTCCACCCTGCGCGGCCACGTGGTGCCCGGCACCTTCAACTACCGGCTGCCGCTCGCGCCCCGCCGCTGGAAGCACATGCTGCACGAGCTGGAGCCCGACCTCATCGAGGTTGGCGATGCCTTCCATCCGGCATGGTGCTCGCTCGATGTCGCGCGACAGCGCGGCATCCCCGCGGTGGCGTTCTTCCACTCCCACCTGCCGCGGCTGATCGGCATCCGCCTCGGCCGCCACATGGGCCGTCTCGCCGGCCGCTACCTGCGCTGGCTGTACGAGCAGTTCGACCTCGTGTTCGCGCCCAGCCGCGTGATGAGCGAGTTCCTGCGCAGCCTTGGGCTCGCCAACGTGGCGCTGCAGCCGCTGGGCGTGGACACCACCGTGTTCCATCCCGCGCAGCGCGGCACGCAGCTGCGGCGCAGGCTGGGGCTGGCGCCCGACGTGCGCCTGCTGGTGTACGCGGGCCGCTTCTCGGCCGAGAAGAACATCCACGTGCTGCACGATACCTTCCGCCGCCTCGGCAACGGCTACCACCTGCTGATGGTGGGCGGCGGCGAGCACCAGCGGCTCGCGCCCAACATCACGCTGATTCCCTACCGGCGCGACGCCAGCGAGCTGGCGCGCACGCTGGCCTCGGCCGACGCGCTGATCCACGCCGGCACCGCCGAAACCTTCGGGCTGGTGGTGATCGAAGCCATGGCCTGCGGGCGCCCGGTGGTGGGCGTGCGCGCCAATGCCGTGGCCGAGCTGGTGGACGATACCGTGGGCATCACCGTCCCCCGCGCCGACGGCGCGCTGATGTCGCAGGCCGTGCGCGATCTTTACGACCGCGACATCGAGGCGCTGGGACAGGCGGCGCGCGCGCGCGTCGAGGCGCGCTACTCCTGGGACCGCGCGCTGCAGCACCAGCTGACGGTCTACGAGGGGCTGATCGAGAAGATGCGCACTGCACCGGCTGGCTGGGCCACCGCCACGCGGCGGCCGTCCGGCGACCAGAGCATCGTGCCGGCGGGCCCGTCCAGGAGCTGAATGTCCAGCGCCGCGCGGCCCGCCTTGCCGGGCCGCCAAAGGGCCACCCCCCGGTCCCGCCCCCCCGAACCCGGGAATGCCCGCCCGGCTGGGAAGCCACGGCCCTCCAGTGGTTCTCGTGGCCCTT
>QGUX01000271.1 GCA_003242275.1 Pseudomonadota bacterium
CGGTCTGATGAAAGCTTTTTGACCAGGGGGCCGTCCGTCAGCAGCGGGATGGCGAACTCGGCATAGGCCTCCTTCACGTAGGTCAGGCCGTTCACGCCCAGCGGCAGTGCGATGTTGTTCACCACGTTGGCGGCATCCTGGTTGGCGTTGTAGGCCGAATCCGGGGTGAACTGGAAGCGCTCGGACCGGTAGGTCAGGCCGGCCGCGAACTGCAGCGGGCCTGCCCAGAGGTCCGCGATCGTGCCCTGCACCGTGCCTTCCAGCACCTGCTGCTTGATGCTCGAGATGTTGTTCATGCGCAGCGTCACGTAGTCGGCGCAGTCCTGCGACACCGACGGCGTGTCGTTCACGCTGCCATCCGGGTTGAAGATCGGCAGGCCGCTGGTGCAGCGGCCGGCCGCCGCGATGATGGCCGGGTTGATCCATCCGCGGCCGTACTGGTCCTGCTCGAACAGCTGCTGGACCTTGGGATGGCTCAGGAAGCTCTCGGGCAGGTGCGCGTTCACTGACGCCTTGCCATGCGAACCGTATACCTCCCACGACCAGTCCTTCAGCGGCAGCTTGCCGCGGAGGCCCACGATCAGCTGGTACACGTTGCTGGTGGTGTCGGTGCGATACGGCGGCAGGTAGTCCACGCTGCCGTTGTACTGCCATGGCGCGGTCAGCGGATCGAAGGACGGGTCATTGCTCACCCGCGCGTTCAGCAGGTCCGCCAGCGCCGCGGGCACCGGATGGTGCGCGAAGCCCGCCGGCCCCTGGCCGAAGGTGGGGGAATCCGGGTCGTCGTAGGCCTGGTTGTACGGCACCTGGATGGACCAGATGTTCCACAGCGCGACGTGCGTGCCGGTGGCGCTGACGAAGCTCTCGGAGAAGCGCGCGTCCGCGAACAGCTCGACCTTGTCCGTCAGGTCATAGTGCGTGGAAGCGAACATCGACCAGCGCTCCAGCGGCAGCGACAGCATGCCGCTCTCGCGGTCGGTGTAGCCCAGCGTGCCATTGGGATTGATCTTGAAGCCCGAGGTTCCTCCCAGCGGCCCCGTGTACGGATGGGCAGGGTTGAGCGGATCATTCACGTCGAACAGGTTGCCGTTCTGGTCGATGTTCCAGATCGTGGCACCCAGTTCCATTGGAAACAGGTCCGGCGGCGGGCAATTGCCCGGGGTGAAGGGCCCCGGCGCCTGGCATTCGAACTGGCTCAACCCGCCCGCCGTGCCGGCGCCGCCGGCTGCCGTGCCCGGATCGTCCCAGCCGGCGCGAACCCAGCTGCGGTCGCGGCTGCGGATGCCGTTGCGCTTGGCGTAATTGGCGCCGAACATCACGTTGCCGCGCCCGTCGCCGTAATTGGCGCCGAACAGCCCGCTCAGCTGCAGCTCCTCGCCGTCGCCGCGCTGCGTCATGCCGTACTGCGCATCCACCTCGAATCCCTCGAAGTTCTTCTTCAGGATGAGATTCACCACGCCGGCGATGGCGTCGGCTCCATACACGGCCGCGGCGCCGCCGGAGATCACCTCCACGCTCTGGATGGCCGCCGAGGGGATGGTGTTGAGGTCCACCACGAGGTTGCCGTTGACCGGCTTTACGCGCCGCCCGTCCACCAGCACCAGGCTGCGATTGGTGCCGAGGCCGCGCAGGTCGACCGTGGCCGCGCCCGGCGCCGCGGTGGGCGACGGGAACGGCGTCGAGGCATCCCCGCCCGGCGCGTTCTGCGAAGTGCCCGCCGGCGAGAACTGCGGCAGCTGGTTCAGCGCCGCCTCGATGCCGATGGCCGAACGGTCCTCGAAGGTTTCGCCCTGCACCGTCACGATGGGACTCTGCGACTCGTAGTCGCGGCGCACGATGCGCGAACCCGTCACCACCACCTCGGCAAGTTCGGCCGCTTCAGCCTCTGCTGCCTGTGCGCCTGGGGCCTGGATGGACGCAATGGTCACGGCAACCGCGGCCATGACAAGGGCATTGCCGCCGACGCGGCGGCCGAGAACGAGCTTATCCATGTAACCCCCGCTGTCGTTATGGAAACCGGCGCAGTACACATAACGCCAACCAGAGCACGCCGAAAGACATTACTGGATGTCAATGGGCGTTCACGGTACAATCCAGGGACCTTTTGAAGGGGGCGACCAGTTTCGACGTGGGTTGCGAAACTTCAGGGGCGTACCGAGGTGCATGGCCCTCGCTAAACTCTGTGCAAAACCATAGTTGCCAACGACGACAACTACGCTCTGGCGGCCTAATCCCGCCTAACCTCCGACCCGCTGGTGCCTGTGCCACGGAACCGGGGGACGCGCTCACAGGATCGCGATGCTCCGTGCGACGGGGTGTATCGCTAAGAGGTACCGTCCGCTGGCCAAGCGTCTTCCCTGCTGCTCGGGTAGCGTGAGGCGAGAACCCAAAGAGACAGCTACGTACGTAGATCCTGAAATGTAGGACTTGCGGACGCGGGTGCGATTCCCGCCGCCTCCACCAATACCCAAACCCCAACTGTTCTCAGTTGGGGTTTTTTTCTTGCCCGATCGCGCCGGTTCCCGCGTGTTCGCGGGGCTTCCTGCGAAAGCCTGCGGACTTCGGCGTCCGCCCCCTGGCCCCGTCCAGGGCCACCTTCCTCTCTCTCCCGGCCGTTTTTCTCTCCGGCCTCGCTCCCCCATACACGCCCGAAGTCCGCAAACGCCGCGAACAAGGCCATTACAAATCAATGCGTTACGCGCGGACGAATCAAGCGGTTGGATTGCAGCATTGGGTGGCAGAGGAAACACCTTGTCAGGACAATGTCCGGACGCCTACAATAGAAGCATCCAAGATCAATCCGGAGGGGCACCATGAGCACCCTGAATCTTTCCAAGACCGAACGCATTGACGTTCGTGCCAGCACGCCGGTCAAGCAGCTGCTGCAGGAAGCCGCGCGCGCCTGCCACAAGAACGTCAGCGAGTTCCTGCTCGACGCGGGCGTGACGGCGGCCGCGCAGACGCTGGCGGATCGTCGCCAGTTCGTGCTGGACGACACACAGTGGCAGGCCTTCCAGGAGGCGCTGGACCGCCCGGTGCAAAGCAAGCCGCGCCTGAAGAAGTTGCTGCGTGAACCTGGGGTGCTGGATTGAGCAATGACTACTCACCCGTTCGCAAGCTGGCTGCAACGGATCAGGTCGATGCGTTCGACTGCGGCCAGGCCGCGCTGAACCAGTTCCTGCAGCGCTACGCGCTGATCAACCAAAAGGCCAATAGCGCGCAGACCTATGTCTGCTGCCAGGGTGATGTGGTGGTCGGCTTCTACAGCCTCGCGGTCGGCAGTGTCGATCCGGAAGCCGCGCCGTCGCGAGTGATGAAGGGGCTGGCGCGTCACCCGGTGCCGGTCATGATCCTGGCTCGGCTCGCCGTGGACAAGGCGCATCAGTGTAAAGGTCTGGGCCAGGCCTTGCTCAAAGACGCCCTGCTGCGCACCGCACAGGCTGCCGACATCGCCGGGATTCGCTGCCTGTTGGTCCATGCCAAGGACGACGCGGCGCGGCAGTGGTACGAATCCTGGGAATTCGAGCCCAGCCCGACCGATCCGTACCATCTGTTCCTGATGCTCAAGGATCTCAAAAGCATGTTGAGCTGAGGCGGAGTTTCCGCCTCAGAGTCCGACTCTCTCCCGCTGCTCATCCCACAGCGCCGGTGGATCAACCGCCAGGTCGAACAACGTGATGTGGCTCGGCAGCGTATCGTCCAGGATCGCGGCTACGATGTCCGGCGCCAGCGTGGTCAGGTTGACCATCCGGCTCACGTAGCTGTTGTCGATCCCCTCCCGCGCGGCGATCTCCTTCAAGGACTTCGCTTCTCCCGACTCCAGCATGGCCAGCCAGCGGTGCCCCCTGGCCAGCGCCAACTGGAGCGGCGTCGGTGTCATATCCCACGGCCGCACGGGAGCGGTTTCGCCGTTCGGCAAGGTGACCAGCTTGCGCCCGCTGCGCCGCTTGATCTGGATCGGCACCGACAGGGTCAGCCTGCCGTCGCTGGTCTGGAGAATATCCGGCTCGCCGGTCTTCTGAATGCGGATGTCGCTCATGCCAACGCCTCCTCCGTCTGCTT
>QGUX01000272.1 GCA_003242275.1 Pseudomonadota bacterium
CGTCGGTCAAGCCAATCTTCCGCCCGATGGCAGCCAGGGCATCGCCCATGCGCACGCGGCTTTCGGGCTTGACCGCCGCCGCCAGGATCTCGCGCACCTCGGCCTCCGTGCTGCGGCCATGCTGCGCCGCCCGCATCCGCAAGGCCCGGTGCACGTCTTCAGGCACATTTCTGATCGTCAGGACAGCCATGACCAAACACCTCCATCAGGGTGTTGACAGCAAACATATCAAAATGACTGCAGTGCTACCGCAACCCGCTACGGTACCCTCAGGGCCTCCCTCTTCTCCGGCCGGCCAAGAAGCTCAAAAAAGCCCGCAGTGACGCGGGCTTAGGTGTGTCTGGTGCCGGATCCTGCCGGCCGCTGCCGGACGCGGAATCATTCCCACTCAATCGTCGCCGGCGGCTTCCCACTGATGTCATAAACCACCCGCGACACCCCCGTCACCTCGTTCACGATCCTCCTTGAACACCGCTCCAGCAGCTCATACGGCAGCGGCGCCCACTGCGCCGTCATGAAATCCACCGTCTGCACCGCCCGGAGCGCAATCACCGGCTCATACCGCCGCCCGTCGCCCGTCACGCCCACACTCTTCACCGGCAGGAACACCGCAAACGCCTGGCTGGTCTTCTCATACCAGCCGGACTTCCTCAGCTCCTCGATGAAGATATGGTCCGCCTCACGCAGCGTATCCGCCGCCGCCTGCGACACCTCCCCGAGGATCCTCACCCCCAGCCCCGGCCCCGGGAACGGATGCCGGTACACCATCTCCGCCGGCAGCCCCAGCTCCACGCCGATCTTCCTCACCTCGTCCTTGAACAGCTCGCGCAGCGGCTCCACCAGCTTCAGCCGCATGTGCGCCGGCAGTCCGCCGACGTTGTGGTGGCTCTTGATCACATGCGCCTTGCCGGTCTTGCTGCCGGCGGACTCGATCACGTCCGGATAGATGGTGCCCTGGGCGAGGAACTCCACGTCCTTGAGCTTGTTGCTCTCTTCCTCGAACACCTCGATGAACAGCTTGCCGATGATCTTGCGCTTGGCCTCCGGGTCGTCCACGCCCTTCAGCGCCGCGAAGAACCGCTCGGCCGCATTCACGCGGATCACCTTCACGCCCAGGTTCTGCGCGAACACGCGCATGACCTCATCGCCCTCGTTCAGGCGCAGCAGGCCATGGTCCACGAACACGCAGGTGAGCTGCTCGCCGATGGCCTTGTGCAGCAGCGCGGCCACCACCGAGGAATCCACGCCGCCGGAAAGCCCCAGCAGCACCTTGCCCTGCCCCACCTGCGCGCGCACGCGCGCAATGGCATCCTCGATGATGTTGCCGGGGTTCCACGTGGCGTCGCACTGGCAGATCTCGTGCAGGAAGCGCTGGTAGATGCGCTCGCCCTGCCGGGTGTGCGTGACCTCGGGGTGGAACTGCAGCGCGTAGTACCGGCGCGATTCATCGGCCATGCCGGCGATGGGCACATCATCGGTGGAGGCGATCAGCTTGAACCCGGGCGGCAGCTCCACCACCTGGTCGCCGTGGCTCATCCACACGTCGAGCAGGCCATGGCCCTCGGGGCTGACGCGGTCCTCGATGTCCTTCAACAGCGCGGAATGCCCGCGCGCGCGCACCTGCGCATAGCCGAACTCGTGCACCACGCCCCTCTCGACGCGGCCGCCGAGCTGCGCGGCCATGGTCTGCATGCCGTAGCAGATGCCGAGCACGGGCACGCCGGACTCCCACACGGCCCGGGGCGCGGCGGGGGCATCGGGCTGCAGCACCGACTCGGGGCCGCCGGAGAGGATGATGCCGCGGGCGTTGAAGGCCCGGACGGCCTCCTCGCCCACGTCCCAGGGATGGATCTCGCAATAGACGCCGAGTTCGCGCACGCGGCGCGCGATCAGCTGGGTGTACTGGGAGCCGAAGTCGAGGATGAGGATGCGGTGGGCGTGGATGTCTTGTTGCACTGCGTTATCCGGGGAAATGAAACAGTTAATGCGAACCCGTCGGGCGTCACATCAAGGAAAGATCAAGGGCCAATGAAACTCATCCCGAGGTTGACAATTGAGGGTTGACAATGAGTGTTGTCTACTCGATGTATGATGCCTTGGTGAGCATCAACGTCCCCGACGAGAAGGCCAGGGCCGTCATCGACGCGATGGAGCGCGAGATGATGGAGAAGCTCGCCACCCGGGCGGATCTCCGGCATGCGCGGGAGTTGACTGCACGCGACCTGCAGGCCTTCCGCACCGAGGTGTCGCGCGACCTTGAGGCACTGCGCACCGAGATGCACTACTCGCTGGACAAGCTCCAGTCCCGCCTGACATCGAGGCTGGGCACCCTCTGCGGAGCCTGGGCGGGCATGCTCTTTGCCCTCCTGAAGCTGACGAGCTGATGCCCCCACGCCTCTTCCCTCAGCCGATGCGGTAGTTCGGCGGCTCCTTGGTCATCTGCACGTCGTGCACATGGCTCTCGCGCATGCCCGCGCCGGTGATGCGCACGAACTTGGCGTTCCTGCGCAGCTCGGCCAGGCTGCGGTTGCCGGTGTACACCATGGCGGCGCGCAGGCCGCCGGTGAGCTGGTAGAGGATGGCCACGGCGCTGCCCTTGTACAGCACGCGGCCCTCGATGCCCTCGGGCACCAGCTTCTCCAGCTCGCTGGATCCGTCCTGGAAGTAGCGGTCGGCGCTGCCGTGCTTGGCGGCCATGGCGCCGAGCGAGCCCATGCCGCGGTACTGCTTGTAGGAGGCGCCCTGGTACAGCTCCACCTCGCCGGGCGACTCCTCGGTGCCGGCGAACAGGCCGCCGATCATCACCGAGTGCGCGCCGGCGGCCAGCGCCTTGGCGATGTCGCCGGAGTAGCGGATGCCGCCATCGGCGATCAGCGGCACACCGGTGCCTTCCAGCGCCCTGGCGACATTGGCCACGGCGGTGATCTGCGGCACGCCCACGCCGGCCACCACGCGCGTGGTGCAGATGGAGCCGGGGCCGATGCCCACCTTCACGCCGTCCGCGCCGGCCTTGACCAGGTCGCGCGCGGCATCGCCGGTGACGATGTTGCCGCCGATGACCTCCAGGTCCGGGTACTTCTGCTTGATGGCCTTGACGGTGTCGAGCACCCACTGGGTGTGGCCGTGGGCGGTGTCCACCACCACCACGTCGACGCCGGCCTCGTGCAGCGCGGCCACGCGCTCGAGCGTGTCGTGCGTGGTGCCCACGGCGGCGCCCACGCGCAGCCGGCCGTTCTCGTCCTTGCTGGCGCGCGGGAAGTCCTTGGCCTTCTGGATGTCCTTGACCGTGATCAGGCCGGTGAGCTCGGAGTGGCCGTTGACCACCAGCACCTTCTCGATGCGGTGCCGGTGCAGCAGCTCCAGCACCTCATCCTTGGAGGCCCCCTCCTGCACGGTGACCAGCTTCTCGCGCGGCGTCATCACGCTGGAGACGGGCGCATCGAGCTTGGTCTCGAAGCGCAGGTCGCGGTGGGTGACGATGCCCACGGGCTGCTTGCCCTGCACCACCGGCACGCCGGAGATGCCGCGCGAGTGGGTGAGCTCGAGCACCTGGCGGATGGTCATGTCCGGCGACACGGTGATCGGGTCGCGGATCACGCCGGCCTCGTGCTTCTTGACGCGGGCGACCTCGCGGGCCTGCGCCTCGATGGTCATGTTCTTGTGGATGATGCCCATCCCGCCTTCCTGCGCCATGCAGATGGCCAGGCGGGCCTCGGTGACGGTGTCCATGGCGGCCGACAGGATCGGGATCGCCAGCCGCACGTTGCGGGTCACCTGGCCGGAGAGGTCGATTTCGCGGGGGAGGACGCTGGACGCCGCTGGAACCAGCAGGACGTCGTCGAAAGTCAGGGCTTCTTCGAGGATTTCCATATCCCATTTTACGCGCCTGCGGCGGGCGGGGCAAAGTCCGCGGCGGCGCCGGCTGGCTGCACCGGGACGCACCCCCGCCCGGCAGCCACCGCGCCATGCACGTTCTGTCTCCTTTTCACATCTCCCAGCCCACGGGACCAGGCCTGTCCTCG
>QGUX01000031.1 GCA_003242275.1 Pseudomonadota bacterium
CCCCAGGGTAAACCCCCAGCCGGGGCCCGACCCGGGCCAGTCCGTCACCCCGGGCCCGCGGCCCGGCTGGCGGCGGATCCCCGGCCAGGCCCCAACCTGCCCGGCCCTGGCCGTGCGGCGCCGCGGTTCAGCCCCCGCGCCACAGCGCGCGGCGGATCAGCTCCAGCGCCACCAGGCTCAGCAGCACGCGGAATACCAGCCTGAACACGTGCTCCGGCACCCGGGTCAGGATGCGGCTGCCCACGCTGGTGCCGGCGTAGCCGGCGGCGACCATCATCAGGATCAGTGGCAGGTACGCCGCGAAGGCGAAGCCCAGCACCACGAACACGATCACCTTGAACAGGTGCTGCAGGGCGTTGAGCGTGGCATGCGTGGCCACCAGTTGGCGGCGATCGGGAATGCCGCGCACGAACGCCGCCACCAGCGGACCGGCCGCGCCGACCACCATGCCGACCGCCGAGGTCAGCAGGCCGCCCGCGAACTGCACGACGCGGCTGCGGGCGATGAGCTTCGGCTGCGGCATCCAGGTGGTCACCAGCACGAACAGGCCGATGGCGGCCGTGAACCAGCGTTCCGGCAACCACTGCGCGAAGCCGCCGCCGATCACCGAGCCCGCCACCGCGCCCAGTGACACCCAGAGGATGAAGGGCCACTGGATGAAGCGGCGCAGGATCCAGGCGCGCCCGGCATTGCTGCCGAGCTGCACGCAGCCGTGCACGGGCACCACCACCACGGGCGGCAGCACCAGCGTCATGGCGGCGATCATCAGGGAGCCGCCGCCCAGGGAGAACGTGGCGGTGATCAGCGAGGTGACGAAACTCAGCGCCACCAGAGCCAGCGCCGGCCCTTCACCGAGCCCCGGAGCCAGTTCCAGCACTTACGCCAGCGCGTCCGGCCCCTGCGCGTCGCGGGGATAGGGCACCGAGAGCCGCGGCACTTCGATGGACACCGCGTAGGAGCGACCCACGCGCCAGTCCGCGCGCACCCGGGTGTCGTACTCAAGCCTGGCGATCTTCCAGCGGCCGGCATCGTCCTTCACGTAGCGGACGCGATAGTGCCCGCCTTCCCACCATGTGCGCACACCCTCGCCGTGCAGGCGCGCCATGCTGGCCAGCGAGGACTGCGATTCCAGCGGCATGCCCGCCTGGATGGAGTATGGGAACACCGCGGTGGCCGACCAGCGGTCGGCGGCCACCTCCACCTGGTCGAGCCGCTGCGCGGCCTCGAGCTCAAAGCCCGGCGCCGCCGGCATGCTCGTGCCTGCCTTGCGCGAGGGCAGGTGCTCGCGGAAGAAGCGGCTCACGCCTTGCCCGCGGCCGCGGAAGATGCCGCCGTTGAAGCGCACCTCGGCGTCGGCGGTGAACAGTGCGACCACCTCGTCGTACCGGCCCCTGTCGACGGCCTCCTGGAACTGCTGGTGCAGGCGGCGCAGCTCCTTTTCCTCCTCGAGCAGCGCGGCGCGCAGTGCCGCGTCATCGGCGCCGGCGGAACTGCCGACCGCCGTCGCCGAAGCCACCACGGCGGACATCCCCGCGCCCATCTTCCAGATGAACGACCGTCGTCCCGTATCGGCCGTCTCCGGCCGGTTGCTGTCAACGCCCTTCATCACACGTCCTCCCGCTTGCGCGGCCCGTAGAAATGGGCGATGTCGAACTTGCCGATGTGGCGGCCGATGGCGCCCACCACGCCCAGCGTCACGCCGCGCTCGCCCCCGTTGAAGCTGAAGCCGCAGTCGTGCGAGATGTTGGTGTTGATCAGCTCCACCATCTGCGCGCCGTTGCAGGCTTCCTCGCACTGGCAGAACAGGTACACGCCCGGCCTGAGCTTCACGTAGATGCAGGGCGAGCACCACTGCGAACCCATGGTCTGGTTGGCCGTGAAGATGGTCCACGACATCGAGTGCGGCGAGGTATACAGGTGCATCGAGGTCATCTGGTCGGAGTACGTCCACGACCAGGCATGGCCCACCAGCTCGTCGGTGAAGTGGTGGCGCAGGTACAGGGGCGCCTCGATGCCCTCCATCTCGACCACGCCGAACAGCGCCCTGTAGGTGGTCTCGTTGCCGTAGTAGGGCGTACCCATGTGCGACTCGATGCTGGTGGCGAGGCCGTTGGTGAAGTCCACCGCCACCTGCACGCTGGCGCGCGGCCTGCTGCCCGGGATGATGTGGCTGAACCAGGCGAGGTTGGTGTCGCCCTCGTAGCAGCGGTACTCGACCTCGTGCCAGACATTGTCGCGGCGGTCGCGGAACTGCAACCGGAACTTGTCGCTGACGCGGTAGTCGCGCACCGGCCCGTCGTCGAGCCGCACGGTGAAGGTCTTGCCGACCAGGATGTCCGAGAACGGCAGGTTGTTGCCGGACATGGCCACCTGCGGCGCCACGTCCTCGGAACCGGCCACGCCGAAGGTCACGGTACGCCGTTCGGCCGCCTCGTGCACTTCCTCGTCGGTCATCTTGCGGAACGTGCGCACCGGGCGGTAGGCCACGCGCGCGCCCTTGGCCGGCGGCTGCCCGCCGGCACTTGCGGCGAACATGGGCACCTTGCCGTGCTCGTCGAAGGGCTCGAGGTAGGCGAGCTGGCCGACCACCCTGCCCGCGCCGCGGAACATGTAGTACTCGAGCTCGTCGCGCTCGTTGAAGCCCAGCCGCACGCCCACCTGCTTCAGGTCGTAGAGGTCCGCCGCGAAGCAGGTATGGATGCCCGAGAACTCGCACTCGGTGCGGTCGTAGAGGAAGTGGCGGTCGTCCACCAGCACGTAGTCCGAGGGCGCCACCCAGCTCAGCTGGTCGGCATGGCGGGTGAGCTCGACGAAGTTGGTGTTGGCCACCGAGGCGTACAGTTCCAGGGTCTCGATGCCGGTGTCCTGCTTCCAGTACAGGCCCTTGCCGCAGATGCGGTTGGTGTAATGGTGCAGGTTCTCCGGCGCGGGCTTGCCCGTGTCCACGTAGCCGAACCAGATTTGCCGCTGCGCCTCGCGGTCGTCGAGCGTGAACTCGTTGGGCCGGCCGGCGTTCTGCTTGATGCCGCTGGAGAACCACACCTCGAACACCGTGGCCAGGTTGGTGCCCTGGTCGATGAAGACGTTGTAGCCCTTCTGCTCGGCCGGGATCATGTGCGAGAAGAACACGATGTTGTTCAGCGCCAGTTCGCCATAACCCACGTTCACCTGCCGCCCGTTCTCGCGCAGCGTCAGCCTGCGGTCGGTGCCGAAGCGGTACTCGAGCACCGGGCCGCCGTCCTTCGTGACGATTTTCAGCGTCCTGCCGGCCAGCACGTTGGTGAAGCCCGATGCGCAGGTCGGCCCCGCCTCCGTGGCACGCAACTTCTCCCCGATCTGCTGCCTGGTGAGCCTGGTGTACTCGTACCGGTGCATCGGTATACGCATTGGGCGCATCGTTCTCCCTCTTTCGTTCGAGTGTTCTTCAAGTGACTGGCTGGCCTGGCCGCCGCCCGGCCGGCGCGCGGCACCGGCATGACCGCGAGGATAGACAGCGCGGGAGCGCTTTTCCATCGCGTCACCGGCCGCCGCATAATCGGCGCGTACCCACTTTGCGCCGCATCCGTCCGGCCTGCGGGCGGGACCTGCGGCAAGGAGATGCCATGGCAAGGATCATCCTGCTGCTTGCGCTCGCGTGGCCGCTGGCGGCCCCGGCCCAGGACAGCTTCCAGCTCGCGAGGCTGGAACAGGACGTCCGCCAGCTGCAGCGGGAAGTGCAGGTCCTCACCCAGCTGGTGGACCAGCTGCGTGCGCGGGCGGACGCGCCCGGGCCACTGCCCCCCGCGCAGCCCATCCTGCCCCGGCAGTCTCCATTCCCGGCCCCGCCCCGCACCGATGAATCCCTGCCCCGCTGGGTCGACGCCGCGCGGTGGCGCGGCATCCGGCCCGGCATGAGCGAACTGGAAGTGGTCGGCGAGCTGGGTCCGCCCACTTCCACCCGCGTCGAAGACCCGCAGCGCACCCTGCTGTATGCGCTCGAGATCGGACCGGGCGCCTTCCTCGCAGGCAGCGTCACGCTGCGCGACCATGCGGTGACGTCAGTGGAGATTCCCGTCCTCAAGTAGGGACAGGACCTGTCCGCCTGCTGTCCACGGACTGTCCAGCGGACGCGCCGCCATCACCGCGAGGCCCGCAGGCCCGGCCGCCGCAGCGGCACGCCCATTGCAGTACCGCAGGGAGGCAATGGGGCAAGGAGGCCCGGATGACACCTCGTATCCGATCGCCCAGGCTCGCCTGCGGCGCGCTGGCCGTGGCCATGCTGACCGTCGCGGCCTGCACCAGGACGCCTGGGAACGTTCCGCCCAGCAAGTGGCGTGGCGCACCACTCGCCGTCCCGCAGACCTCGGTGGTCGAGGAGCTGCTGGCCGCATGGAAACCCCTGGAGGGTCTTCCGGAGGAGGAGTTCCTGCGCCGGGCCGGCGAAGCCACGCAGCGCATTCGGCTCGATTTCATCTCGAGCGCACCCATCGTGGGACCGGCCGAGCTGGTCCAACCGGGCGTGGAACCACTGCGGCTGGGTTCGGCCTGGAACGGTGATGTACCCGAGGGCATCGAACCGCTGCCCGTGGACCTGTTCACCTCGAAGGACTTCTACAAGGACCGCGAACTGTGGAGCGACCGTCGGTACTGGCGCTGCAACAGCCCGATGGGCATCGAGATCCAGCGCGGCAACTACAACAATGGCGGTTCGGCCCCGCCCGTGATCGGCGATGACCCGCCGCGCACCGCGGCCTGGGGCTACTGCGACCGGGACTATCCGCGCGAGGCCATCGTCAGTCCCTATCCATTCGCCACCGCGCGTGAACACTACGAGGCGCTGCTCGAGGAGGCACGCGCACGGGGCGGCCCGACGAAGCACACGCCGGCCACGTTGCCCGATCTCACCGGCCAGTACGCGCCGCCCGATCCCTTCGAGGACTGGTATGCCATGCGCCTGGCGGTGCAGGTTCCCACCGTGCTCTCGCTGCTCACGCCCGAGTACCAGCAGCGCCTGGTGCAGGACCTGTATCACCAGGGAAACACCGGCGTGTCGCACTGGCCGGCAGCCTACTGCTGGCCCGAGGGTTTCATGCGGCGCTGGCACTCCGCTGCCGTGAATTCGCCGCACCAGGTCATCGCCACCCCGCAACTGGTGCAGATCATGGCCGGCGTGGCCAGGAACTTCATTACCAACGTGCACGTGGGCGCGGAGTTCAGGTTCACCGGCGAGGTGCCCTTCCTCGACCAGCCAGTCCCGCACTGGTACGGCGACACCATCGGCTTCTGGGACGGCGACGTGCTGGTCACCTGGACCTCGAACGTGCAGCCCTGGACCGTGCACGGCAGCTTCGAGTTCTCCGGAAAGATGCAGACCGTGGAGATCTACACGCCCTGGCGGGACGAGGCCGGACACATCGCCGGCCTGCACCATGAAGCCGTGTTCTACGACCCCGAGGCGCTGGTGGAACCGATCCGCATCGTGCGGCGCCACCTGAAGTTCACGGAACGGCTGGTGGCGCCCCCGCCTCCCGAAGCGCACTTCCATTACGTGGAATGCATACCCACGCTGCTGCCCGTGGAGGGACGGCAGAAGCCGGTGTCGGCCGGCGAGGTCGTGAGCTACGAAATGCCCGACCTGTTCGAACGCCCCTGGGCACGCCTGTGGGAAGAGCATTTCGAGCAGCACATGCAGCGGCCGTCCGGTGGTGACCTCTTCAGTCTGGAAGACAGGAGCGGACAATGATCCCAATGCAGGAAATGAAGGTGCTGCGGCCAGTGCTCGCCGGCATGCTGGTACTGTCCCTGGCCGCGACGGTGCATGCGCACCACTCCTTCTCGGGCTACGACCAGAAGCGCGTCCTGGTGATCACGGGCGTCGTGCGCTCGTTCAAGCCGCACGCCAACCATGTCGAGTTCGTGATCTCGCCGCTGAATGCCGCCCACACCGGCCTTGCCCAGGACGAGGCCGGCAACAACCTCAACTGGCAGGTGGAGCTGGAATACGGGGCCGCGCTCGCGGCGCGCAACGAGGGGATCACGACCAGCACGTTCAAGCCCGGCGCGGTGGTCAGCGTCGCCCTGCATCCCATGGTCAATGGCGATCGCAAGGGCACGCGCACCGGCGCCATCTACCGTTGCCCCGACCAGAAGCTGCCGAAGCCCGGCCAGCATTGCGACTCGGTGGAGGGGCACATCGTGCACGGCAACGGCCCGCTGAAGGCGCCGACGGAGCCCTGAAGCAGCGCGCCTGGATTCCCCGCGGGGCCTACTGCAGGCCGGGCGGCACGCCGCCGGGCGCAACCCGCGGTCGCTCGTCGTAGTATTTGCCCAAAGAACGACCGCCGCCGGCACGGGCCGGCGCCAACGGAGGGGAAACATGCTTCGACTGCGCCTTGCGGCCCTGGCCGCGCCCTTGATCCTCGCTGCCTGTGCCAGGCCCGGGCCTTCGGTCCCGGCCCCCACCGGCCTCTGGACCATGGACCCGAACGGCCGCGCCGGCGCATCGCTGAACGGCGTGGGCAATTTCCAGGAGACCGCGCCGTTCACCGCCGAGGCACGCGCCAAGGTGGCCGAGTACCAGGCGCTGGTAGAGGGCACCGGCGACACACCGGGTGGCTTCTGCGTGCCCCACGGCGTGCCCCTGGCCGTGTTCCTGGGCGGCGGCTACCCAGTGGAATTCATCCAGCGGCCCGAGCAGCTCACGATCATCTACGAGACGCACAACGAGGTGCGGCGCGTGTTCCTCGACGGACGCCACATCGATCCCGAGGACATCCTGCCCAGCCGGGGCGGCACGTCGTGGGGACACTGGGAAGGCAACACGCTGGTGGTCGAAACCATCGGCCTGGCGCAATCCGTCGACATCCCGACCATCGTCAGCGAGGAAGCCAGGGTCATCGAGCGCTACACGCCCTTCGAGCGCGACGGCCTGAAGCGCCTGAAGGTCGAGGTCACCATCGAGGACCCGCGCTTCTATACCGAACCGGTCACGCTGGAGCGCGAGTACACCGAGCTGGTCGAGGGACGCATGCTCGACTACAACTGCGTGGAGCCGTTCTGGCTGGACCACCTGGAGGAGCTGCGCGCCGCCAGGAGCAGGCGCTGAGCGGGTGCGCGTTACCGGCCTGGGGCACAATAGGCCCATGAAGCTCAACCGCAGGCAATTGATCGCGGCCGCAGGCGCGGCCGCGGCCGTCGGCGCACCAGCGGGCGCCGCGCAGCAGGCCGCCGGGACCACCGGGTCCCGCGTTCCCGTCGTCGACATCCACACCCACATGTACACCCGGCGCTGGCTGGATGCGCTGAAGGCATCGGGTGACGCCGACACGGTGGTGGTTCCGGGCAACCCGGAATCCATCTCCTACCGCGGCGTCAACTACGCCGTCCTCGCCGCCAACATGTTCGACTGGCAGGAGCGCATCGCCCGCATGGACGAGGCCGGGGTCGACATCGCGGTGATCAGCCTCACGGCGCCCAACGTCTACTGGGGCACGGTGAAGCAGGGCGCCGAGGCGGCCCGCATCGTCAATGACGAGTACGCCGAGGCGCAGGCGCGCTGGCCCGGCCGCATCCGCTGGTTCGCCTCACTGCCCTGGGAGGACGCCGACCTCGCCATCACGGAGCTGCACCGTGCCATCGAGGCCGGCGCGGTGGGCGTGTGCATGCTCACCAACATCAAGGGCCAGGCGCTGGTCGACCCGAAGTTCGCACCGGTGTGGGCCGAGATCGACCGCATTGACGTGCCGGTGTTCATCCATCCCACCACGCCCTTCGTCGACGGCTTCGGCCTCGGCGAGTACGGCATGGCGAACACCATCGGCTTCACCACCGACACCACCACCTGCTTCGCCAAGTTCCTGCTCTCCGGCTTCTTCGAGAAGTACCCGCGCGTCAGGCCCATCGCCAGCCATGGCGGCGGCACACTGCCCTTCCTGGCGGGACGCTTCGACCGCATGTGGGAGATCTCCACGGCCCGGCGCGACATCGGCAGGCCGCCGAGCAGCTACCTCAGGCGCATCTACTTCGACTCCATCGTCTACGACCAGCGCACGCTGGAGTACCTGGTCGCCACCGTGGGCGCGGACCGCGTGCTGTTCGGTTCGGACTATCCGTTCAGGCTGGGAGACATGAAGGGCATCCTGGGCCGCGTCAACGCGCTGCCGCCGGAGGAGCGTGACGCGGTGCGCGGCCTGAACGCCATCCGGGAGCTGAAGCTGCAGCCGGCCTGATGCACCGCCGGCTGGACCTCACTTCAGCCGGGCAAGCACGCCGTCGCCTTGAAGCTCCGCCTGGAAGCCGGCGCGGCGCAGCCGCACGGCCACCTCACGCGGCACGTCGCGTCCCGTGGTCAGCCTGTTCGGCGTGCCCGTATAGTGGAACAGGCGTCCTCCGCGGCGCATGACCCGCGCCAACTCATCATAGAAGGACTGCGAATACAGCTCGCCGGCGATGCCGAAGCGCGGCGGATCGTGCAGGCAGGCGTCGATGGATCCGGTGGGCAGTGCGCCGATGGCCCGGGTGATGTCCTCGTGGCGGAGCACGAGGCGTGGATCGGGCCCCGGCGACCAGGGGTTGTGCTCGCGCAGCCACAGCACATCGGCGCTTTTCTCGAACGACAGCACCTGCGCGGCACCCTCCGCGAGGCACCAGTGGGCGAAGTAGCCGAGGCCCGCGCAGGTATCGAGCACCACCCTGCCCTGTGGGCCGACCAGCCGTACCTTGCGCGCGGCGTCCTCGAAGGGCGAGACCTGCGCCGTGGGCAGCATCTTGATGCCGTCGATCTCGAAGGTCGGCGCTCCCCAGGGCGTGGGCACCAGCTTGACCAGCGCGGTGGTGTAGCGCGCCAGCGGCTCGAAGGTGCCGCTTTCTTCCCGCCAGTGGTAGATCGTCCGCTCCCGGTACTTCCGCGGGTGCGGGAAGCGCCGCCCGGCGGCTTCCCACCCCTGCCCGTCCACGGCGACGTCAATCGTGGAAAGCCCCAGGTCGAGCGAGCATCGCAGGCACGTGACACCGTCCCGCGCGGCGGCCCGCAGCGCGTCGCACGTCTCCGAGGTCAGCAGCGGACCGATTCTCCCGTCCATTTCGATGCCGGTGGTGCCGGATGCCCGGCGCGGCATTGTAGGGTCCGGGCGCCGGGCGCGCCCGGCAACCGGGCGGCCATCCGGTGCCGTATGCTTGGCGCCGTGCCCGCATCCCGCCGCTCCATCTCCCTGCCCATCGTCATCAGCGTGCTGGCGGTGCTGCTCACCTTCGCGGTGCTGGTGGGCTGGATCCTGGTCATCCGCGAATACCAGCTCGTCACCCGCGAGATCTGGAGCAACTGGTGGCTGCTCGCCGCCGGCACGGTGTCGCTGGCGCTGATCATCTGCGTGCTGGTGATGTTCAGCGTGTCGCTGGTGCGCGAGATCCTGGAGGGCAGGCGCCAGCAGATGTTCATCGACTCGGTCACGCACGAGCTGCGCAGCCCGCTGGCCTCGATCAAGCTGTGCCTCGAGACCCTGGGCCGCGACGGCATCTCCCAGGTGCAGCGGGACGAGCTGCGCAGGATGATGCTGCACGACGTGGAGCGCCTGTCGGTGTTCGTCGACGACATCCTGCAGGCCAGCCGGATCGCCCACGGCCGGCGCTCGCAGACCTGGACGGACGTCGACGTGGTGCCGCTGGTGCAGTCGTGCATCGAAGCCATCCGCACGCGCCATGACCTGCCGCCCGGCATCATCACGCTCAGGGCGCCCACCACCCTGAAGACCTTCAGCGATCCCACCGCGCTCGAGATCATCGTGAAGAACGTGCTCGACAACGCCGTCAAGTACTCGGGCCCGGACCCACGCGTGGAAGTGGAGGTGGGGCCGGGCGCCCGCGGTTCGCTGTCCATCAGCGTGCGCGATAATGGCATCGGCATCGAGCGCAGCCAGCTGCGGCGCATCTTCCACCGCTTCCACCGGGCGCCCGACCCGCGCGTCAACGAGCGCAGCGGGTCCGGACTGGGCCTCTACGTGGTGCACCGGCTGGTGCTGAACCTGGGCGGTCGCATCCGTGCGCATTCCGCCGGCCGCGACCAGGGCACGACGATGCACATCGAGCTGCCGCTGGGGGCGCCGGGACACGACGAGGGACATGTTTGATGGCTGCTGAAGGGGGCACCCTGCCTGGGGCGCCGTCGGGCGCAACCGTGCTGGTGGTCGAGGACGAGGCCAATCTCGCTGCGGGCCTGAAGCTCAACCTCGAGCTGGACGGCTACCGCGTGGTGCTGGCGCGTTCGATTCGCGAAGCAGGTGCGCAGTTACTGCAGTCGGCACCGATTGACCTCGTCCTGCTCGACGTGATGCTGCCCGATGGCGACGGCTACAGCTTCTGCAAGCAGCTGCGCGAGTCCGGCCACTTCATGCCGGTGATCATGCTGACCGCGCGCAGCGCCGCGGAAGACCGCGTGCTGGGCCTGGATTCCGGCGCCGACGACTACATGCCCAAGCCCTTCCAGCTGCCGGAACTGCTGGCGCGCGTGCGTTCGGCCCTGCGCCGCAGCGGCTGGCGGCAGGCGGCCGACGCCACCACCGAGCGACGCCTGGGCACACTGCGCTTCGGCGAAGCGGTGATCGACTTCGACACCCATGAAGCAACTGCCTTCGGCAAGCCCCTGAAACTCACCCAGCTCGAGCTCGACCTCGTGCGCTACTTCTCCCAGCATCCCGGGCGCGTGATCTCCCGCGAGGAGCTGCTGGAGCGGGTCTGGAAGCTTCGCAATGCGCCAAACACGCGCAGCGTGGACAACTTCATCGCCCGCCTGCGCAAGCTGTTCGAGCGGGAGCCGGACAAGCCGGTGCACTTCGTGTCGCACCGGGGCGCCGGCTACCGCTTCGTGCCCGAGGGCAGTCCCCGCAAGTGACGCACTTCACGCGGTGACAGAACTTTTACATTCGGTGACGCAAGGCTGACCCAACGCCGCGGCAGCTTCGGACAGCATTGTTCCCAGAGGGCCGGTTCGGGCCCACCTGATGGAGCAGTGCATGTCGGCAGTTATGGAATCAGCAGGTCCGGCGACCACGGCGGAGGCCGGGGTCGGAAAGAGGAAGCGCCGGATCGGCTGGGTGGGGATGACGCCCTTCATCGCGGTCCACCTGCTCGCCTTCGGGGCGATCTGGACCGGCGTGACGGTCGAGGCCGCCATCTGCTGCGCCGTGCTCTACGTGGTGCGCATGTTCGGCGTCACCGCCGGCTACCACCGCTACTTCTCGCACCGCACCTATCGCACCAGCCGGGTGTTCCAGTTCATCCTGGCCTTCCTGGCCCAGACCAGCGCCCAGCGCGGCGCGCTGTGGTGGGCCGCGCACCACCGCCACCACCACCGCTATTCCGACCAGCCGGAAGACGCCCATTCGGTGGCGCAGGACGGCTTCTGGTACTCGCACGTGCTGTGGATCTTCGACGAGGACAAGCAGAAGACCGACATGAAGTACGTGCCGGACCTGGCGCGCTTCCCGGAACTGCGCTTCCTGGACAAGTTCTACCTGCTGCCGCCCATCCTGCTCGGCACGCTGATCTTCTTCTGGCTGGGCGCCTCCGGCCTGTTCTTCGGCTTCTTCCTCAGCACCGTGCTGCTGTGGCACGGCACCTTCACGATCAACTCGCTGTCGCACGTGTTCGGCAGGCGCCGCTTCGCCACCACCGACAACAGCCGCAACAACTGGTTCCTGGCCATCATCACGCTGGGCGAGGGCTGGCACAACAACCACCACCACTACTGCGTGTCCACCCGCCAGGGCTTCTACTGGTGGGAGTACGACATCACCTACTACGTGCTGAAGGTGCTGTCGTGGCTGGGCATCGTGTGGAAGCTGCAGCCGGTGCCGCAGAAGGTGCTGGAGGAAGGGCGGGCGCGCGGCCGGCGGGATGCGCCGCTGCCCATCCTGCCGCTCCGCCAGCAGGTTCCGCTGGCGGACTGAACCTGCCGGAACCCGGGTCCGACATGCCGGCCGGGTCCGCCGGGACCCGGCCGGTTCCGTTCCGGCCGGTACCTACTGCTCGGGTACCCAGGTAAAGCCTGCGTCCCCCTTCTGGATGCGGCCCAGGCCCGGGAAGGGGAAGTGCACCGCGTAGATGCGCTGGTTGCCGGCCGCCAGTTCCTCCAGCAGGGCGGCCCGGCTGGCGGCGCCAGTCTTCGCGTCGCCGTCGAAGGCGATGTGCCAGTCCGGCTTCTGCAGCGACACCACGTGGTGGTGCATCGAGTCGCCGACATAGAGCAGCGAGTTCGCGCCGGTGCCGATGCGGAAGGCCGAATGCCCCGGCGTGTGGCCCTTCACTTCCACCGCCCTCACCATGCCGGGCAGCACGTCCCCGCCCGGCTGGAACGTGGCCACGCTCGGCGCGATGACATTGACCACGTCCCTGTGGTTCTGGATGCCGTAGTTGGCCGCCGTGCGGGCGTTCATGGCCCGCAGCGCATCCCACTCCGGCGCCGAGATGCGCACGGTGGCGTTCGGGAAAGTGGCGTTGCCCTCGGCATTGACCAGGCCGCCGACATGATCGCCGTGCAGGTGCGAGATGAACACGTCGGACACGTCCTCCGGCTTCACGCCCGCCTCGGCCAGCGAATCGAGAAGCCTGCCCGCACCCTCGCCCATGTTCCGCCCGGCGCCGGCGTCGAACAGCATCACCCGGCCGGCCACCTTCACCAGCAGGGGCTGCAGCGACAGGGTCAGCTTGTCCTCCGGCAGGCCGGCCGCGGCGAGCACCTCGGCCACCTCGGCGGGCGTATGGCCGACACCGAAGACCTTGTTGTCGTTGGGAAACTCCAGATCCCCGTCACGCAGCGCGAAGCCGGTCATCGCCCCGATGGTGAACTGCCGGACCGTCTGGCTCGGCGGCGCGGGCGGCGGTGCCTCCTGCTGCGGCCCGGGTTGTCCCCCCGAGCAGGCGGCGAGGCCGGCCGCCAGCAACACCCACAGTGATGGACCGACGGTCCTGCTCCTGATCTTCATGGCTTGCTCCCCGTTTTCTTCTTCGACCCCGTTGGTCATCGTCCCTGGCCGCGGTGGCGCCGCCGGGGCGGTGCTCCAGTGTCGCCCACGGCGGTTGTCCAATCCAGCCCGCCGCCGCCGCGCCGCCTGCGGATCAGGCGGCCAGGATGTCCTCCACGGACCGCCCGTGCGAGGGGGGAACCGGCGCGGCGCAGACCTGGTTGCGGCCCGCGGCCTTGGCGCGGTACAGCGCGGTATCGGCGGCCTGCACCCAGGCATCCAGCGTGGCATGGTCCCCGATGGTTTCCGCCACGCCGATGCTGAGCGAGACGGCAAGGTCCGGCCCGTCGGCGAACTGCTGCTCGGCCACGCGCAGCCGGATGCGCTCGGCGACCTGGAGGGCCCGCGGCGTGTCCGAATCCACCAGCAGCACGGCGAACTCGTCGCCGCCGTAGCGCGCCGCGAGGTCCACCTCGCGCACCTCCTCGCGCAGGATGGCGGCCACGCGCTTGAGCACGGCATCACCCATGCCATGGCCGTGGCGGTCGTTGACCACCTTGAAGCGGTCGACGTCGACCAGCAGCATGGCGGCGCGGCGGCCGGAGCGATGGAAGCGCGACAGCTCCAGCGCCGCCACCGCCTCGAAATGCGGGCGGTTGGCCACCTGCATCACCGGATCCATGCGGGCCAGGAGCTGCAGCTCGCGGTTCTGCCGCACCACCTGTTCGCGCAGCCGGTAGGTCAGCGTGGAAAGGGCCACGGTATAGACCGACATGAAGGGTACGCAGGCCAGCAGCGTGCGCGGCGAGGATGCCGGCTCGAAGGGGAATCCCAGCACCATCCAGGCCGCAGCGAAGCCCGCCAGCAGCGCCAGCGTGGACCGGGTGGCCAGGCGCCAGCCGCCGGCGGCGATCTTGTCGGCGGTCAGCAGGGTGACGAACACCGCCGCCGGCCCGGCGCTCACGCCCATGGCCGCGATCCAGGCGCCGCCGAAGGCGGAGTCCAGCATCAGCGAGCGGAATTCCGTGGCCACCGGATCCTTGGACCGCCGGCCCAGCCACAGCGCCAGCTGGGGCCACAGGAAGGCATTGATCGCCAGCAGCCCCCACGCCCACACCGGGGCCGCCCCCTCCTGCAGCACCGAGCCGATGGGCAGCGTGCACAGCGCGCAGCCCAGCATGCGCATGCGATGGATGCGGGTAACGAAACGCAGGCCCCTGCGACGGGGATCCTGGTGCTGGGTGTAATGCGACATCCGCCCCGTATCCGGAAGATCCTTGTTGGGTCAGGAAATGCTACCGGGGCGGCGCGATTGCAGACCTGAACTGGGTCTCTGTTCGCCCATTCGGGTGTACGCTCGCAATCCGAAGAAACACCTGTTGGGGGATCCACGATGAAGACTCCGCTCGCCCTGTGCCTGCTGCTGCTCGCCGCCCCGGCGCTGGCCGGCAGCGCACCGCCTGCGGCCTGTGACCGTGAATGCCTGCGCGGCCTGTCCACCCTGGTGCTGCACGCCCTGGTGGAGCACGACGTCGGCCAGCTGCCGGTGGCCGGCAACCTGCGCGTCACCGAGGACGCGGTCGAAAAGCCGCTGGCGCAGGTGGGGCTGGTGCGGTCGGTGACGAAGCTGCGCGGCTACCGCCAGGACGTGATCGACGAGCGCGCCGGGCAGGTGGTCACCGGGGCGATGGTCGAGGAGTCCGGCGCGCCGGCCATCCTGGTGGTGCGCGTGAAGGCCGACGGCGAGCGCATCGCCGAGCTGGAGCTGGTGACCTCCCGCGGCCGCGCCGACGGCATGCTGTTCAATGTCGACGGCATGGCCACGGCCTACAAGGCCATGAACATCGCGCCCTCGCCGTCGAAGCTCGCGCCGCGCGAGGAGGCGATCCGCATCGCGATGCACTACCCGCGCGGCCTCAACCGCGCCGAGAACTTCGCCGCGGTGGGCACGCCGTTCTCGAAGGATGCCTTCCGCATCGAGAACGGCATGCTGATGGCCGGCCCGGGCTGCACCTTCAACCCCGGCTGCAACGACATCGGCCAGCAGTCGCTGGCGGTGTTCAAGCGCCTGGGCAAGGTCACCCTGCGCGACGTGTACGTGGACGAACGCATGGGCATCGTGATGATGCGCCTGTCGTGGAACGCGCGCGGCCCGGGATCGGACAAGCTCACCGCGTTCGAGATGTTCAAGGTGTACGACGGCCAGATCCACATGGTGGAAGCCTGGATCCGGCTGTTCCCGCCCGAGCAGGAACTGGGCGGCTGGCCCATCTCCGTGGCACAGCAACCGGGGGACTGACCATGGCACCGGACCGGCGCGGGTTCCTGAAGGCGGCGTTGACGGCGGCGGCCGCCGCCGGGTTCGCGCACCAGGGCGGCGCGGCGGAGCGGCGCAATGCCCCGCCGCCCTACCGCGGCATCACGCGGCAGGGGCGGCACCCGAGCGAATCGCCGACCAACCCGCCGCCGCCGCGCCATCGCATCGAGCGCATCGACGGCCTGCTGATCGAGCGCGACGTGGGCGTGAAGCTGCGCGACGGAGTCACCATCTACGTCGACGTGTACCGCCCGGACGGCCCGCTGGGCGAGCTGCCGGTGCCGGCCATCATCGGCTGGGGACCCTACGGCAAGCACACGGTCAACCGCAGCTACGCGCCCGAGTCCGGCGTCAATCCCGCCTGGATCTCGCGCCACTGCGGCTTCGAGGCCGTGGACCCGGCGTACTGGTGCCCACGCGGCTACGCCATCCTCTACCCGAATCCGCGCGGCACGTGGTACTCGGAAGGCGACATGCACCACGGCGGCGTCACCGAAAGCCTCGACTGCTACGATCTGATCGAATGGGCGGGCACGCAGCCCTGGTGCAATGGCAAGGTAGGCATGAGCGGCGTGTCGTACCTGGCCGCGATCCAGTACCAGGTGGCACCCCTCAAGCCGCCGCACCTGGCCGCGATCAATCCCTGGGAGGCCTTCAACGACTGGTATCGCGAGTTCGCCTACCATGGCGGCATCCGCGAGACCGGCTTCCTGCCCTATGCGACCAACAACATCAACTGGTCGCTGGGCCTCACCGACGACACGCTGGCCAACGTGCTCGCCCATCCGCTGTACGACGAGTTCTGGGAAAGCCGCGAGAACTACCTCGAGGAGATCGAGGTGCCGGCTTTCGTGGTGGCGAGCTGGTCGGACCAGGGCTTCCACACCCGCGGCACGCTCGACGTGTTCCAGCGCATCAGTTCGAAGCAGAAGTGGCTGCTGGTGCACGGGCAGAAGAAGTGGGGGCACTTCTACGACCCTCGCAACGTGCGCCAGCTGCAGGCCTTCTTCGACCACTTCCTCAAGGGCACCGACGATTCCGTGCTCGACTGGCCGCGCGTGCGCCTCGAAGTGCGCGAACGCGCCTATGTGCAGTCGCCGCCGCGCGCGGAGCAGGAATGGCCGCTGCAGCGCCAGCGGCTGGTGCCGCTGTACCTGGATGCCGCCGCCGGAACGCTGGTCACCGGGAAGCCGGCCACGGCCTCGGAGCGACGCTACCTGTCCACCGACGAGGCGCAGGCGGCCACCTTCGACTACGTGTTTCCCGAGGACACGGAGATCACCGGCTACATGAAGCTCAGGCTCTGGGCCTCGGCCGCCAGCCACGACGACATGGACCTGTTCGTGGCCATCCAGAAGGTGGACCGCAATGGCGAGGTGGTGGGCTTCCACTACTACGCCAGCTACGACACCGGGCCGGTGGCGCTGGGCTGGCTGCGCGCCAGCCACCGCGAGCTCGATCCGCTGGAGTCGCGGCCCGAACGGCCCATCCACACGCACCGGCGCGAGCAGATGCTCAGGCCCGGCGAGATCGTGCCGCTGGACATCGAGATCTGGCCCTCCTCCACCGTCTTCCGCGCCGGCGAGCGCCTGCGCGTGGTGGTGAAGGGCTCGGACATCTATCCCTACCCCAACCGTGCTCCCGGCCTGCCGCTGGCGCTGCACGAGGACACCCGCAACCAGGGCGAGCACGTGATCCACGCCGGCGGTCAGTACGACTCGCACCTGCTGGTGCCGGTGATTCCGCGGGGAGCCTGAGCCGGACCCTCGTGGACAGGCCCCGACACCGGCCACGCCGACGCTGAGCATGGCAACGACGACGGTCCGCCCCTTCGACAGGCTCGAGGATGGCCGCGTGGTCGAGGCCATCACGCTGGCCGGTTCCGGCGGCGTGGAGGCCACCTTGCTGACGCTGGGCGCGACGGTGCAGGCACTGTGGGTACCGGATGCGCGCGGCGACCGCGCCGACGTGGTGCTGGGATTCGACCGGGCCGCCGACTACCTGGCAAGCAGCCACTACTTCGGCTGCACGGTCGGACGCCACGCCAACCGCATCGCGCACGGGCGATTCAGCCTCGACGGGCGGCAGTACCAGCTGGAGTGCAATGATGGCCCGCACCACCTGCATGGCGGCATCACGGCGGCCTTCCACCGGCAACTGTGGCGCATCGAGCGCACGGACCGTGGCGAGGCCGTGCTGGCCCTGCGCAGCGAGGATGGCGCCGGAGGCTATCCGGGACGGGTCGACGTCACGGCCACCTTCGTGCTGGACGATGAGGGGCTGGGCATCGACTACCGCGCCACCACCGATGCGCCCACCATCATCAACATCACCCACCACGGCTACTTCAATCTCGCCGGCCGTGGCGACGTGACGGGACACCGCCTCCGCCTGCACGCCTCGCGCTTTGCGTCCGTGGATGCCGGGCTGATTCCCGACGGCAGGCTGCCGCAGGTGGCCGGCACGCCCTTCGACTTCCGCGGCGGTGAGCTGGTCGGAAGCCGCCTGCACGAACCTCATGAACAGCTCCGCCTTGCCGGCGGGTACGACCACCACTTCGTGATCGACGGCGAAGCCGGCCGGTTGCGGCCGGCGGCACGGCTGGAGGATCCCGC
>QGUX01000273.1 GCA_003242275.1 Pseudomonadota bacterium
CGCTGGGCATCACCGACCTCGACCCGCTGGAGCACCAGCTGCTGTTCGAGCGGTTCCTCAACCCCGAGCGCGTGTCCATGCCCGACTTCGACGTGGACTTCTGCATGGAGGGCCGCGACCGGGTGATCGCCTACGTGGCCGAGCGCTACGGCCGCGAGCGCGTCTCGCAGATCATCACCTACGGCACCATGGCGGCCAAGGCCGTGGTGCGCGACGTGGCGCGCGTGCTGGGCCATCCGTTCGGCTTCGCCGACCGCATCGCCAAGCTCATCCCCAACGAGCTGGACATCACGCTGGAGTCCGCGCTGCAGAAGGAGCCGGAGCTGGCGCGCCTGAACCGCGAGGACGAGGAGGTGCGCGCGCTGCTGGAGCTGGCGATGAAGCTCGAGGGCCTCACGCGCAATGCCGGCAAGCACGCCGGCGGCGTGGTGATCGCGCCCTCGGTGCTGACCGACTTCACCCCGCTCTACACCGAAAACGTGGGCGAGGGCGTGGTCACGCAGTTCGACAAGGACGACGTGGAGGCCTCCGGCCTGGTGAAGTTCGACTTCCTCGGCCTGCGCACGCTCACCATCATCGACCGCGCCGAGAAGATCGTGAACTCGCTGCCCGAGCGGCAGGGCAACCCGCTGTCGATCTCGAAGGTGCCGATGGACGACCCGGCCACCTTCAACCTGCTCAAGCGCGGCGACACCACCGCGGTGTTCCAGCTCGAGTCGCGCGGCATGAAGGACCTGATCCGGCGCCTCAAGCCCGACAACTTCGAGGACATCGTCGCGCTCGTGGCGCTGTTCCGCCCCGGCCCGCTGCAGTCGGGCATGGTGGACGACTTCATCGCCCGCAAGCACGGCACCAGCACGGCCTCGAAGAAGAGCGACGACTACTACCTGCATCCCATGCTGGAGAAGGTGCTGGAGCCCACCTACGGCGTGATCCTGTACCAGGAGCAGGTGATGCAGATCGCGCAGGTGCTGTCCGGCTATACGCTGGGCGGCGCCGACCTGCTGCGCCGGGCCATGGGCAAGAAGAAGCCCGAGGAGATGGCCAAGCAGCGCAGCGTGTTCGTCGAGGGCGCGGTGGCGCGCGGCGTGGACGCGGAGCGCGCCGGCTGGATCTTCGACCTGATCGAGAAGTTCGCCGGCTACGGCTTCAACAAGTCGCACTCGGCGGCCTACGCGGTGCTGACCTACCAGACCGCGTGGCTGAAGACGCATTACCCGGCCGCCTTCATGGCGGCGGTGATGTCGGCGGACATTGCCGACACCGACAAGGTCGCGGGCCTGCTGTACGAGTGCCGCAAGAAGATGGGGCTGACCATCCTGCCGCCCGACATCAACGCCTCGCGCTGGGAGTTCACCGTCGCCGGGCCCGGCACCATCCGCTACGGCCTTGGCGCCGTGCGCGGCGTGGGCGAGCAGGCGGTGGAGTGCATGGTGCAGGAGCGCGAGCGCAACGGCCCCTATGCGTCGCTGCCCGACCTGTGCCGGCGCGTGGATCTCTCGCGCCTGAACCGCCGCGTGCTGGAGGCGCTGATCAAGGCCGGCGCCATGGACGTGCTGGGCCCCAACCGTGCCTCGCTGATGGCGCAGCTGGAGGACGCCATGCAGGGCGGCGAGCAGGCCACGCGCGCGCAGGCCGCGGGGCAGGAAGACCTGTTCGGCGGCGGTGGCGTCGCGGTCGAGGTGCCCGTGCGCGAGGTGCCCGAGTGGCCCAGCCGCCAGCGCTTCGCCTATGAGCGCGAGACGCTGGGGCGCTTCTTCTCCGGCCACCCGATCGAGCAGTACGAGAAGGACCTGCCGCGCCTGGGCGCGGCCAGCATCGGCGACCTGATGGCCGAGCCGCCGCCCTCGGCCGGCGTGGGGCAGCGCTGGAACGGCGGCCGCCAGGTCATCGTGGCAGGCCTCATCGACGAGGTGCGCCGGCGCAACGGCCGCACCAGCTTCGTGCTCGACGATGACAGCGGCCGCATCGAGGTGACGCTGTTCGATGAGCAGGCCACCCAGTACCAGTCGCTGCTGGTGCGCGACACCCTGGTGCTGGTGGAGGGCAACCTGCGCTTCGATGACTTCAGCAATGCCTGGCGCGTGGCCGGCAAGCGCATCGCGCTGCTGGACTCGCTGCGCGAGCAGCAGGCGAGGCGGCTGGTGCTGTCCTGGCCCGAGCACGTCAACGGCAAGGCCGAGTCCTTCCTGGACAGGTTGCAGCAGGTGCTGGACTCCTCCCGTCCGGGGCCCTGCGAGGTGCTGGTGCGCTACCGCAGCCCGCGCGCGCGCTGCACCCTGTCGCTGGGCGCGGACTGGAGCATCCGTCCCACGGCCGCGCTGATCGACGAGCTGGAGACGCTGGTGGGCCGCGAGGGCCTGCAGCTGTTCTATGAACCGGCCGGCTTGCACGGCGGCACCCCGGCCCACTAACCTTGCCGCCACTTTCCATTACCCGTTCGGGAAAGGCCCATGGCCCTGAGTTTTCTGGATTTCGAGCAGCCGATCGCCGAGCTTGAGGCGAAGATCGAGGAGCTCAAGCACGTCACCACCGACTCCAAGGTGAACATCGCCGAGGAGATCGCGCGCCTGCAGAGGAAGAGCCGGCAGCTCACCACCTCCATCTTCGCCTCGCTGTCCCCGTGGCAGATCACGCAGCTGGCGCGCCATCCGCTGCGCCCGTACACGCTGGACTACGTCAAGCGCATCTGCGATGAGTTCACAGAGCTGCATGGCGACCGCATGTTCGGCGACGACGCCGCCATCGTCGGCGGCCTGGCGCGCATCGACGGCCGGCCGCTGATGCTGATCGGCCACCAGAAGGGCCGAGATACCAAGGAGCGCGTGCGCCGCAACCACGGCATGCCCAAGCCGGAAGGCTATCGCAAGGCGCTGCGCCTGCTGCGCACCGCCGAGCGCTTCGGCCTGCCGGTGGTGACGCTGATCGACACCATGGGCGCCTATCCTGGCGTTTCCAGCGAGGAGCGCGGCCAGAGCGAGGCCATCGCGCGCAACCTGTTCGAGATGTCCACGCTCGAGGTGCCCATCATCAGCGTGGTGATCGGCGAGGGCGGTTCCGGCGGCGCGCTGGCCATCGGCGTGTGCGACCGGCTGCTGATGCTGCAATACGCGGTGTACTCGGTGATTTCGCCCGAGGGCTGCGCCTCCATCCTGTGGAAGAGCGCGGACAAGAAGGAAGCGGCAGCCGAAGCCATGGGCCTGACCGCCGCGCGCCTGAGGGAACTGGACCTGGTCGACGAGGTGCTGGCCGAGCCGCTGGGCGGCGCGCACCGCGACCCGGCCGCGATGGCGCTCACCGTCAAGGACGCCATCCTGCGCCACCTCGACGAGCTCTCGCGCCTGTCCACCGCCGAACTTCTGGCGCAGCGCGCCGAACGGCTGGCGTCCTTCGGCGTCTACTCGGAGGCGCGCACCTGAAAGGCGTGCCCGGGCCGCGGCGGCCACCGGCTTCGCCGGTGCCGGGCGCGGCTGCGCTGCTGCAGCGCCTTCGCGGGCTGTCAGGGCTTGGCGGGCCGCTGCCCTGTGCAGTGGCCTTCTCGGGTGGCCTGGATTCCACCGTCCTGCTCCACCTGATGTGCCGGATCCGCGCTGCCCATCCCCGGCAGCTGCAGCTGCGCGCCCTGCACGTCGACCATGGCCTGCAGCCCGCCGCGGCCAACTTCCGTCGCTTCTGCCAGCGCACGGCGCGCCAGTGGCGCGTGCCGCTCACCGTGCTGCGTCCCCGCGTGCAGGTCCCCCGCGGCGGATCGGTTGAGGAGGCCGCGCGGCGGGCCCGCCGCAATGCGCTGGCAGCCGCGCTTTGCCCCGGGGAACTGCTGCTGACGGCCCAGCATGCCGACGACCAGCTGGAGACCGTCTTGCTGGCACTGCTGCGCGGTGCTGGCCCGCGCGGCCTGGCCGGGATGCCGGCGCGCATGGCACTGGGGGAGGGCTGGCTGCTCCGGCCGCTGCTGGACGTGGAACGCTCCTCCATCGCTGCGCTGGCGCGCGAGGAGGGCC
>QGUX01000274.1 GCA_003242275.1 Pseudomonadota bacterium
CACTCCCGCTCCGCCGCCGCCTGGATGCTCCTCGCCGGCTTCCTCTTCGCCACGATGGACGCCGCCATCAAGTGGATCGCCGACACCTATTCGCCCTTCCAGGTCGCCGCCCTGCGCAGCATCGCCGCCATGCCGCCGGTGCTGCTCTGGATCATCCTGCGCGGCAGGCTCCACACGCTGCTGCGGATCGACTGGCCGCTGCACCTGGTCCGCGGCGTGATCGCGCTGGGCGTGATGGTCTGCTTCATCTACGGCGTGGCCCGCATGCCGCTCTCCACCGCCTATGCCATCGTCTTCGCTGCGCCGCTGATGATCACGGCGCTGGCCGTGCCGCTGCTGGGCGAGCGGGTGGGCCCGCGGCGCTGGACGGCCATCGTCGTGGGCCTCGTCGGCGTGCTGGTGGTGCTGCGCCCGGGAGTGGAGGGCGTGGCCATCGTCCCGGGACTGATGCTGCTTGCCTCCGCGATGTTCTACGCCTTCGCCGCCATCACGGTGCGCAAGCTGGCCCTTCGTGACAGTCCCGAGGCGCTGGTGTTCTGGTTCCTGGTGCTGCTGGGCGTGCTGGCCGGTGCCGTGGCGGCCTTCGACTGGCATCCCATCCAGCGCCAGCACCTGCCGGCCATCGTCGTGATCGGCCTCACCGGCTCGATCGCCCAGATCGCCTTCACGCATGCCTTCCGCCTGGGCGAGGCCAGCCATCTTGCGCCGCTGGAGTACGCGGGCCTGCTCTGGGTGGTGCTGTTCGACTTCTTCGTCTGGCACGCACTGCCGGACGCGATGACCTGGCTCGGCGCGGCCATCATCGTGGGCAGCGGGCTCTACCTCATCCATCGCGAAAGCGTTACCGCCACGGCGACTTGCAGGAAGGTTCATTCGAAGCATCAACCGTAGAGAGGGGAAACGAGCCTCCCGAGTCCGTTGATGATGCAACGGTCATCCTGGATGATGCCGTGCGGCCATCCATCAGGTGTGCAGCGAACTCATTGTTGCAACGCAGATCGTCGAGTTAGAGTAGCCCCCGAACGCGCATCACGCGCGTGACCAACAACAACAAGACCAAGGATGATCGATGAGATCGGCGGCCTTTCCTGTTCTTGCGCTTGCTTTCGTCATGCCTGCGACCGCGAATTCCGCGGATATCCAGAAGGAACTCGACAGGCTGGAGGAAACCTACAGGGCGTTCCTGGGGAGTGGTAGTGCGGTTCCCGCCGTGGCGGGAATCGACGATAAGGCGCTGCGGGGCTGGAAGGGTGAGTCCTGCAAGGGCGCCTGGGACGCGGTTGAAGGCTACAGGAAGGTAGCGCAATCGCTCTTCAATGAATCGAGGGGCTGGAAGGCGTCAGCCACGGGCGGCTACTCCGGGGACAGGGTGGCCGATCGCAGGACTTCCAAGGCAAGCATCTCGGCGGATTTCTCAGCCGGGCAGTACCCGGGACAGTTCCGCCTGCGGGCTGGCGCGAGCCTGGACTACGACTCGAGCCGTGACGACGCGTCAAAGGTGTCGGAGGACGTGACGCATGTGCTCCTGAACTACGATCACTACTTTTCCAGCTGGCTGGAGGGATTCGGCTTCGTGGAGCGGTTCAGTGACACCTTCATGTCGGTGAACCATCGCTACGAGGTCGGTATAGGGATCAAGTTCGAGGGCTTGCTCGGGCGGGGGGAAAAGCGGCGGATCAAGACAGGCAGCGGCGAAAAGTATCGCGGTGCGAAAAAGAAGGTGTCTGACGTCATCGAGTCCGGTTGCCTGGTCGACAAGGAGGGAGGGAGGTTGGATCTGCAGGCCCTGCTTCCTGGAAAGGGTGCGCGGGACATCCTTGGCGAATACCTCGACAAGAACGAAGCGAGATTCGAAATCGGCGTGTCGATTGCGGTGCTCGCGGAGTTCGCCCAGACAGACGCCCTGAAGTTCAAAGTGGGCTATCCCCTTCCCGGTGGAGGGACGGAAAGTTCCGACCAGTCATTGAGGCCGCCAGGGACGACCGTCTACAGGGCGTCGATCCGGCCGAACATGCTCTACCGTCTCTCCGACGGGGTGGAGCTCTCGACCCGCTTCTACTACAAGCCGGCGTTCGGCAGGGATGCGGTGAAGGATGGCACCCGGGATGTGCTGCTGGATTGGCAGGCACGACTGAAGTGGGACCTGGCGCCCCTGAAGCCCGGTTCGGAGAAGAAGGTGTCCCTGCTGATCACCTATTCCTGGTACTACGACAGTACACCGGACGATGTGACGTCGATGCTCCCGGCGCTGGCCGGGCGGATCGGTGTGCCGGAGGACCAGCTTGAGGTCACATCCGGCAGGTTGCGGGCGGACAAGCGGCACTCGGTCGTCAAGCTCGAGATGCAAGTCCCCTTGTAGGGCGAGGTGCCGGTAACAAATCTCTGGTGCGCCGACGTTCTCTCCAGAAGAATGTCACCCCATGCCCACCGAGATGCCCACCGAGCCAACCTGCCGCCCCGGCTGCGGCGCCTGCTGCATCGCCCCCTCCATCTCCACTCCCATCCCCGGCATGCCCCATGGCAAGCCGGCCGGCATTCCCTGCGTGCAGCTCGACGAGGCGCTCCGCTGCCGCCTGTTCGGCTCCCCTGACCGTCCGCCAGTGTGTGTATCTTTGCGCCCCACGCCGGCCATGTGCGGGGCGGAGCGGGACGAAGCCCTGCGGCACCTGGCATGGCTGGAGGAACAGACTGGGCCGGGAGCGAACCTGGGGTGAGGCCTGGGGCCGGCAGGCGCCTGACGACGACAACGAAGAAGGAGAAACGATGGGAGCGATCGAGCTCGTCCTGGTGATGCTGGCGGCGGTGGTGATCAGCGGCGTGCTGGTCCGCGTGCTGCCCGTCGCCATCCCCACGCCGCTGGTGCAGATCGGCCTGGGCGCGCTGATGGCGATCTTCACCGACGACGCCGTGCGGCTTGATCCGGACCTCTTCTTCCTGCTGTTCCTGCCGCCGCTGCTGTTCCTGGACGGCTGGCGCATCCCCAAGGAGGGCCTGCTGCACGACCACCGCATGATCCTGGCGCTGGCGCTGGGGCTGGTGTTCATCACCGTGCTGGGCATGGGCTGGTTTATCCACTGGCTGATCCCGGCCATGCCCATGGCGGTGGCGTTTGCGCTGGCGGCCATCCTCTCGCCCACCGACCCGGTGGCGGTGTCGGCGATCACCAAGCGCATCCCGGTGCCGCCGCGGCTGCAGCACATCCTCGAGGGCGAGTCGCTTCTGAACGATGCCTCGGGCCTGGTGTGCTTCCGCTTCGCGGTGGCGGCGGCGCTGACGGGCACCTTCTCGCTGGGTTCGGCCAGCCTCACGTTCCTGTGGCTGTTCGTCGGCGGCGTGGCGATCGGCGTGGGCATTGCCTGGGCGGTGATGTGGGTGAAGAGCCAGCTCACCATCCGCTTCGGCGAGGAGTCCGGCAGCCAGGTGCTGATCAGCCTGCTGATCCCGTTCCTGTCGTACATGGGCGCCGAGCACCTGCACTGCTCGGGCATCCTCGCGGCCGTGGCCGCGGGCATCACCATGAGCTACATGGAGCTGTCAGGCAGGGCGCTGGGCTCCACCCGCACGCAGCGCACGGCGGTGTGGGACACAGTGCAGTTCGCGCTGAACGGCGTGATGTTCGTGCTGCTGGGCGAGCAGCTGCCGGGCATCTTCGACCGTGCGGTGATGGTGGTGCAGGAGACACAGCACGAGAACCCCGTCTGGCTGGCGATCTACGTGCTGGTGATCAACTTCGGCCTGGCACTGATGCGCTTCATCTGGGTGTGGTGCTCGATGCGCTTCGACGCGGCGATCGCGAAGCGGCACGGCGAGCCCACGCATGGACGCGCGCATCCCGGTGCGCGCGTGGTCGCCGCCATGTCGGTGGCCGGCGTGCGCGGCGCCATCACGCTGGCCGGCGTGCTGACGCTGCCGCTGGTGCTGGGCGGCGTGCCGCCGTTCCCGGGGCGGAACCGGGCCATCTTCCTCGCTGCGGGCGGAAGCGTG
>QGUX01000032.1 GCA_003242275.1 Pseudomonadota bacterium
TGTGCCGCAACACCCGCCCCTTGGGGGCCGCCCCGAAAGTTTACGGGGCCGTGGAGTGGCCGCTGGCCGGGCCGCAGTCGGTGGATGGCGGGTTCACCGGTTCAGGGATCGCGCGTGACCACCGCCGCTTCTGGGTGTGGGACTACCTCACCTACTACGGCACCCACGTGGGCGTGGTCGGCGGCGCGCCCAGCATGAACGACGCCTGCTTCACCATGCCGGACGTGCGCGTGTCGTACGGCGTGTACACGCGGCGCGGTTCCAACACCGGCTGCTATCCCTTCGACCGTCCGGCGCCGGGAGCGTTGTTCACGCTCGGCTTCGAGCAGTCGATCGACTTCCACCTGACCAACATCACCGCGCAGACCAACACCTTCGTGGGTGTGGCGGGCCTGAACGACTTCAACGCCCAGGGCATGATCGTGCACGTGCAGGGCAGCCGGCTCGTGCCGCAGTTCGGCACCACGGCCGCGGCGACGCTGCCGGGCTTCGTCGGCCGCATCCCCGGCGGCAACACGGCGGCGGACGGCCGTTCGCCCTCGCCGACGCTGTTCCTGATCGCGCCGGCGGGCGAGTTCGCCCAGAAGGTCGCCTCGGTGTACTTCCCGGAGACCGCGCGCAATGCGTCGGTGTACTTCGACGACCTGGACGAGGTGGGCGACTTCACCTCGTGGTGCCCGACCGAAATCCTCGGCATCCGCACCACGCTGAACGGCTCGCCGATCAATTACCCGGTGTACTTCTGCCGGAACCGGGCCGCGGACTGACCGGATCTCCTGCCGACGGGGCAGGGCAGAGGAGCGGGTGGAGACACCCGCTCCTTTTTTATTGACCCGGGTTACTTCTGCCAGGTCAGGCAACGCGCCAGTTTTCGCGAAGCGGTCGACTGCGCAATCAAGCTGTTAGTGCAGGTGATAAAGCAGGCGCGGGCAATTGCCCGCGCTTCCGCTCCCTCACTAGTCTCCGCGCGCTCTCCGCGCGCAGCAGGGCTCGCGCCGAGGCGATGCCAACAGGGATTTCCAGTTTTGGGGGAAAGCGCAGTGTCCAAGTTTCCAGCCGGCAACGGCAGCCCGCTCGTGCGCGCGTCAGTCGCGGCCATCCTCGGAGCCGCGTCGCTGATCGGCCTGACGTCTCAGGTGCTCGCGGCAGGGGCTGAAGAAGAGGATGAACTCGAGGAGCTCGAGGAGGTCAAGGTTACCGGTACGCGCATCCAGGTGCCGGGGACCTACACGGCGCCCAACCCGATGACCTCCATCACCGCCGAGGAAATGCAGTCGCTCGGCATCGTGAACGTCGCCGACGCGCTCACCACGCTGGTGCCCAGCAACATCTCCACCTACACGCCCGACATGATCGGCGACAACCAGGCGGGTTCCGGCGGCGGCGGCATGGAGGGCCTCGATCGCGGCTCCTACTTCATCGGTTCGACCATCGCCAACCTCCGAGGCATGGACCCGGCCTTCGGCTCGCGCACGCTGACCATGATCGACGGGCGCCGCGTGGTGTCCTCCTCGAACCAGGCCGATGTCGTCGACATGAACTCGATCCCGTCCAACCTCGTGCAGCGCATGGACGTGGTCACGGGCGGTGCGTCGGCCACCTACGGCTCGGGCGCCATGGCGGGCGTGGTGAACGTGGTGCTGAACAATCGCCTGACCGGCGTGAACGTGGACATGGACTACGGCGTGAACGAGGCCGGTGACGGCGGCAGCCCCCACATCGCCATTTCCGGCGGCATGCCCTTCTTCGGCGGCCGCGGCCACGGCCTGCTGAGCTTCGAGTGGCAGAACACCGAGGCCATCCGCAACTGCGCCGAGGCGCGCGACTGGTGCGCCGAATCGCGCTTCCTGTTCACCAACTCCAGCGGCTCGCTGCAGGACCCGACCGCGCCGCTGGCGCCGCTGCCGGGCTTCGAGGACCATCCGGCGCGCTTCGAGATGTACAACCAGCGGCGCAGCCAGTTCTCGCCCAACGGCGCCGTGCACCACGCCAACAGCCTGCTGACCACGGGTTACCGCTTCTCGGTCGACGGCACGGACGTGGAGGAGTATGCCTACGGGTATCGCGGCGGCACGGGCGGCAGCGTCGTCAACGGCGACGGCCCGCTGACCACCGAGTGGCAACCGCTGCGCGCCAACAGCGAGCGGCGCAACATCTTCACCAACTTCGAATACAACATCAACGAGCGCACCACGGCCTATTTCCAGGGCCGCTACGCGCAGACCGAGGGCAAGAACTACAATGGGTACACGCAGGGCAACTACTGCGTGCGCTTCGACACGCCGGGCGCCGCGGCGGTGCCGGGCGGCGAGGCCAACCCCGGTGACATCATCACCTACGGCGGCGGCGGCGTGGGCGCCACGCTGCCCGACGGCTCGCCCTACATCAGTCCCACCCGCGACCCGGTCCACAGCCTGCCCGGCTTCCGCGACCTGCTCGGCATTCCCGCGCCCGGCTACAACGCCAACGGCAACGCGCCGTGGTGGATCCCGGTCACGCCGCAGAACGCCGAGACCGGCCCGACCATCGCCGACAGCCCGACGGTGGCCTTCAACGGCAAGGCCACGGGCGAGTGGTACAAGATCCGGCTCAACAACGGCGGCGCGGAGTTCTGGCTGCTCGAGCGCATCCACCTGAACGCGGACTTCGAGGGCTTCAGCGATCCGGGTTCGCCGGCGCAGCTGCCGGGCCTGGGCCGCAACGCGTACGCCTTCCTGAACACCCTCTCGCCGGAAGCCCTGTACCAGGTGCAGCGCGCCTTCGGCACCGCCGGCGGCACCTACGGCGCGCTGACCAATCCCGCCAATGGCTCGCTGCTGTCGGGCTTCGCGTCGACCACCAGCGGCGGCGCGTCCACGGGCCTGGATACGCTGTACGGGCCCTATGCCTGCGGCGGCTTCAGCGTCGTGCGCAAGGTCTGGGATCCGCAGATCCAGCGCTGGACTACCAACGAATCCGACACGGTGAGCTTCACCTCGGGCCTGAAGGGCCGGTTCGGCAGTACCTGGCAGTGGGATGCGTACTACCAGTACGGCCACACCAAGAGCACGTCGATCTCCACCAACGTGGCCACCAACCTGCGCCTGGCCATGGCGATGGACGCGGTGATCGACGATCGCGAGGGTTCGCCCACCTTCGGCAAGCCGATCTGCCGCATCCTGCGCGACGGCCCGCCGGTGCTCGACTACGAGGGCCTGCCGGTCAGCAATCCGCAGGACCTGGCCAGGCTGGCCGAGGGTTGCGTGCCGATCAATGTGTTCGGCAGCTACTACGACGACCCGGAGGCGCAGGCGATGCAGCAGGCCGCGCTCGACTTCGCCTTCGTGGACACCTCGTCGGGCGGCGGCACCACGCTGCACACCCTGTCGCTGAACACCTCCGGCACGCTGTGGCAGGGCTGGGGCGCCGGTCCGCTGACCGCCGCGTTCGGCCTGGAGGTGCGCGAGAACAAGGTGAGCCAGGACGGCACCGTGGGCGCGGACAGCTTCTACGAGCGCGCCGACCTTGCGCGTGTCTGGTCCGACGCCTTCGGCGGCAAGTCGCGCGTGACCGAGACCTATGCGGAGCTCAACATGCCGCTGGTCAGCGGCCTGGAGGGCATCGACCTGTGGTCGGCCAACGTGGGCGTGCGCTGGGCCTCGTACTACAACAAGGGCGGCGCCGGCACCACCGGCGAGTCGGCCACGACCAACGTGCTGAACTGGAAGTTCTCGACGGTGTACCAGCCGTTCGACTTCATGCGCTTCCGCCTCACCCGCTCGCGCGACCTGCGTGCGCCGGGCTACCGCGACCTGTTCCTGAACCAGCCGGGCATTCCCGACCAGTTCAGCGGCAACAACCCGTGGCGCGAGCGCTCGGCGTTCAGCGACGAGAACCAGAGCGAGCGCTGGGGCCAGATCCGCGTCGGCAACCCGAACCTGAAGAACGAGAAGAGCGACACGCTCACGCTGGGCATGGTGCTCTCCCCGGGCGGCTGGGCGCAGGGCATGCGAATGTCCGTGGACTTTTTCCCCATCCACAAGCGGGGCGCCATCGTCACGCCGTTCAGGTCTACCAACCCGATCCGCGCCTGCTGGGAGGGCAGCGGCAACGTCGAGGCCGGCTACCTCGAGGACGGCGAGATCGACCCGAACAACCCGGGCATGAACGGCCTGTTCGACGAGAGCCTGGCGGCCTGCCGCGAGATCGTGTTCGGCACCAACCCGGACGGCTCGCGCAACCTGCAGGACATCGTGGCCTACTACTCCTCGCGGCCGGAGAACTCGCTGCCCATCCACCGCCGCGGCGTGGACTTCTCCTGGCAGTACACCTTCCCGGTGAACCGCCTGTTCGAGAACGTGCCCGGCACCATGTCGCTGACCATCCGCGGCACGCGCGCGCTGGAGGCCTCGGGCATCCAGGTGAACTCGGCGCTGACCAACACGCAGTCCAACTGCGCCGCCCGCGGCGGCACGCTGGATGACAACCTCAACTGCTACATCCCGGTCGACATGGTCGGCCAGATCAGGAGCAGCGTGTTCATCCCGGGCGTGGCCGCCTCGCCGAAGTGGACCGGCAACATCATCACCAGCTACCGCGTGCGCGGCGCGTCGGTGAGCCTGTCGGCCCGCTACATCGGCGGCGCCCGCCTGGACAAGACCTGGTGCGATGCCGAGCAGTTCGCGGCCGGCGAATGCACCAACTACATGAACGAGCTGGGGCAGTACCTCAACGGCAGCGTCGACAACAACTGGGTCGATCCGTACTTCAACTTCGCCCTGAACGGGTCGTACGACCTGCGCGTGGCGAACATGCGGCAGTTCCAGGTGTTCGGCTCGGTCAACAACCTCTTCGACAAGAGCCCGCCGTTCACCGGCGGCGGCATCGGCGGCGCCACGTCGAACTACCACGACACCATGGGCCGCTCCTACCGCATGGGCGTGAGGATGCGCTTCTAGAGGAGTTCACGTGGACGGCGGGGCGGCATCTGCCGCCCCGGCTCCTGAGCAGTTTTTCCGGGGGATTTCATGACTTCTTTCAGCAACAGTTCGGGAATTGCCGCCGTCGCCGTGCTCGGCATCGCCATGGCCGGCTGCGACTCCATCAAGGACGTGCGGAGCGAGCCCGGCACCGCCGTGCCGGTGCAGATGGCGGTGCTCGACGGCACGATCATGGGCCTGGGCGCCAAGCGTGCCCTGTACCTGGATTCGGGCATCGCGCTCGAGGGTCACGAGCGCGAGCGCTACTTCTTCGGCAGCGTCGAGATCGACACCGTGCCGTTCTCCTTCGGCGCGGTTCCCGAGGGAACGCCGTACAACTTCACCGTGACCAGGCAGCCGTATGGCAAGGTCTGCACCATCGCCAACGGCTCGGGGACCGTGGGTGCCAGCGGGCCCAGGCCCTCGGTGACCTGCGTGGACGATCCGGACATCCAGCGCTTCACCATCAGCGGCACCACCAACAGCACGGTGGCCAACCTGCCGGGGGCGGCGGTGATCCTGACGACGGAGGAGGGCATCGAGCGCATTGAGCTCAACGGTGCCACCTCGTTCACCTTCCAGACCCGCGCCTTCAACGCGCCGATCATCAACCCCAGCAATCCTGCCGCGTCGCAGTTCCTGTGGGACGTGACGGCGACCTACACGGACGGCGGCCGCACCTACAACTGCCGCGTCGCCAATGGCACGGGCGCCAACCCGACCGCCAACGTGACCAACGTGGTGGTGCAGGCCTGCACCTTCCCGGTGATGGGCACGGTGCAGTACAGCGCGCCCGGCGGCGGGCCTGCCCAGGCCATGGGCAATGGCGGCGTCACGCTCGAGCTGCGCAAGCTCGGCGCGGCGGATCCGCCGGCGAACTCGGCGGTGACCTTCACCGACTTCGGCGGCACCTCGGCCACGCCGATCACCCTCTGGCCGGAGATGCAGAGCTATTCGGGCGCCGCCTACGACATCGTGGTGGCGCAGGATCCGGAAGGCCAGAAGTGCATCGTGCGCACCTTCGCCCCGTCGATCACCGCGCCGGCGCTGACCGGCGGCCTGACGGCCGTGTCCGGTGCCATGCAGGGTTCGACCCTGTGGCTGTCGGCGCCGCCCACCTCGGCGGCTTCCTCGAGCCACACCTGGAACCCGAACGGCGTGGCGGTGCGCTGCCGCGCGCTGCCGGCCGCCGAGAAGGTGCTGACCGGCGTGTACCAGCGCATCGTGCGCAACACCGCCGATCCGCCGGCGATCACCACGCGCCAGTTCCTGGCGCTGTTCGACGACGGCACCTTCCTGTTCGCCTCGCACGGCAACGCGTCCAGCCATACCAGCACCGGCGTGGAGCACGGCTTCTACGACTACGACCCGGTGGCCGGCACGCTGGAGTTCACGCTGTTCACCGATTCGAGCATCCTGGGCGGCCGCAGCGCCGAACCCTTCAGCCTGAGCAACACGCCGGGCTTCACGGGAACGGTGTCGTCCGATGCGGGTGGAACGGCCCTGGCTTCCAATGTGGTGAAGGCCGGCAATACGCTGACGCTGTCCTTCGTCGGTCCGATTGCCACCGCAGCGGGATCGCCGGACGTGACCTCGACGTGGGTGATGACCGAGCCGAAGTGGACCTCCATGCAGATGGCCGGCGCGTGGATCTCGGCGGACCATCGCCGCCTGTTCGTGTTCAACTTCGATGACACCACCGGCATCCACGCCGGCGTCAACGGCCCGGCCAACCTGCAGGACGGCTGCTTCGTGTTCGACGACAAGTCGGCCTCGTCGGGTTACTACACCCGACGCGGTGGTTCCACGGGCTGCATGACCACGACGGCGGGTTACGCGTCGGGCTTCTCGACCATCGACAACGCCGGCCGCCTGGGCGCCGTGTATCCGCAGGGTTACTTCGGTCGCTTCCCCGGTTCGCAGAGCGCCGCCGACGGCCGACCGCCATCGCCGAACCTGTTCGAGGTGCAGGCCGGCACGCCGGAATTGCTGGTCGTGCAGCGCACGGTCAATGGAACGCCGGCGGATGCTCCGCAGCAGTTCCTGCGGGCGCAGATCAACTGAAGCTGCAGCGGCGGTGGTGGGTCAGGACCATTGCCTGCACAGGGCGATCGCTGCCCTCGTCTGACACCGCGAGGGTTGCCATCGAATGGGGGCGGAGAAATCCGCCCCCTTTTTTCGTTTTGCACACTTTTTCGGTATGCAGTCGCCGCGATCGAAGATTCGACGGGATAACCGGATGACGTTGACTTGTTCACCTGCAACAGAATAGAAATATCAGTGACAACCAACCGCAACGACGATCTCCGCTGGAGACAAGTGGCGGTCCGGTTGCAAACAACATCCAGAATTGGGGGGATCACGGTGTCCAATTACACTCCGTGCGCGCCGGTGGTGCGCGCGTCGGTGGCCGCCATCATTGGCGCTGCCGCGCTCATTGGTTTCTCGTCCCGCGCTGTTGCCGCGGCGGCCGAGGAAGATGTCGAAGAACTCGAGGAAGTGCAGGTTACCGGTACCCGCATCCAGGTGCCGGGAACGTATACGGCGGCCAATCCGGTCACCACGGTGACCGGCGAGGACCTGCGCCGGCTGGGCATGATCAACCTGGCGGATGCCCTGACCACCCTGGTGCCGCAGAACCTGTCCACGTACCAGCCCACCATGGTGGGCGACGAGATGAGCGGCCGCGGCTCGTTCTTCATCGGCAACACCATCGCCAACCTGCGCGGCCTCGACCCGATGTTCGGCAGCCGCACCCTGACGCTGATCGACGGCCGCCGCGTGGTGTCCACGTCGAACCAGGCCGACGTGGTTGACATGAACATCATCCCCTCCAACCTGCTGCAGCGCATGGACGTCGCCACGGGCGGCGCCTCGGCCACGTATGGCTCCGGCGCCATGGCGGGCGTGGTGAACCTGGTGCTGAACAACCGCCTGCAGGGCGTCAATGTCGACCTCGACTACGGCGTCAACGAAGAGGGCGACGGCGGCAACAAGCACATCGCGGTGTCCGGCGGCACGGCGCTGTTCGATGGCCGTGGCCACGCGCTGTTCGGCGTGGAGTGGCAGAAGCAGGAAGCCATCCGTGACTGCGCCGCCGCGCGCGACTGGTGCGCCAAGTCGCGCACCCTGTTCACCAACAACACCGGCTTCGGCACGGCGCCGGATTCGCCGTTCCCGGCCACGCCGGGCTTCGAGGGCATGCCGGCACGCTTCCGCATGTCCAACGTGCGCTTCAACCAGTTCCAGCCCAACGGCGCGATCTATTCCACCAACGTCAACAACACCACCGGCTTCCGCTTCACCGGGCCCGGCGATGGCGAGGTGGGCATCGAGGAGTACGCCTTCGGTTACCGCGGTGGCGGCGGCGGTGCGTTCGGCCCCGGCCAGTCGATGAACGGCGACGGCCCGCTGGTCACCACCGGCACCACGATGACGCCGGGCAACAACCGGCGCACGCTGTTCACCAACTTCGAGTTCGATTTCACCGAGACGACGACGGGCTACATCCAGGCGAACTACGCCAAGACCAAGGCCTTCAACTACAACACCTACACGCAGGGCGACGCCTGCGTGCGCTTCGACCAGCCGGGTCAGGCGGCGATCCCGGGCGCGTCGTTCGCGGCAGGCCAGACCATCACCTACAACTTCGCGGCCCCGGACCCGATCTGGGCCACCCCGGAGTTCCAGCAGTTCCTGGGACTGCCGCCGGCCAACCCGTTCGTTGCCAATTACTACCCCGGCACGCTTGACAATCCGCCGCAGCTTTCCGCCAACGTGGCGAGCGTCCAGTGGGGTGACTGGGGTGCCTTTGGCGAGTCGTTCGCGGGCAACGTCTACGTCGTCAGTGTGACGCTGGCTGCCCCGTACCAGGCCGAAGGCACGCCGCGGCAGCTCCCGCAGCTCGGCCGCGATGCCTACGCCTTCCTGTACAACCTCACGCCCGAGGCGCTGGAGATGGTGCAGGAGGCCTTCAACAACAACCCGAGCTCGGGACCGGGCCCGGACTACCTCGTGGGCAGCAACCCCTGCGCGGGCTTCACCTCGATCTACAAGGTCTGGAACCCGCAGATCAACCAGGGCACGCGCCAGCAGTCCGAGACCATGCGCGCGGTGGTGGGCCTGCGCGGCCGCTTCGGCAGCGACTGGCGGTGGGACGCCTACCTGCAGTACGGCGAGACCGAGAGCTCCTCGCTGCAGAACAACGTCTGGACCAACATCCGCCGCTACTTCGCGCTGGATGCGGTGATCGACGACCGGCCGGATTCACCCACCTTCGGGCAGCCGGTCTGCCGCGTGGTGCGTGACGGCGTGCCGACCACCGACCTTGACGGCTTCCCGCTCAGCGATCCGGATGGGCTGGCGCGGCTGGCCGAGGGCTGCAAGCCGCTGAACATGTTCGGCAGCACGTTCGCGAGCGAGGAGGCCGCCCAGCTGCAGCGCGACGCGCTGAACTACGCCTTCCAGATGAACGGCTCCAGCGGCAAGAACAGCCTCACCACGCTGGCGTTCAACACCTCGGGCACCATCTGGCAGGGCTGGGCCGGTCCGCTGACCGGCGCATTCGGCCTGGAGCTGCGCGAGGACAAGGTGGACAACGCGGGTTCGCAGGGCGACCTGTACGAGCGCGCGGACTTCCTGTTCGGCTGGGCCGACGCCTTCGGCGGCAAGACCCGTGTGGCGGAGGGCTACAGCGAGCTGAACCTGCCGCTGGTCAGCGGCCTGGAAGGCCTGAACATGTGGTCGATCAACGCCGCCGTGCGCTATGCCCGCTACCGCAACAAGGGCGGCGCGGGCACCACCGGCCAGGCGGTCACGCAGAAGACCACCAACTGGAAGTTCTCGACCATGTTCGAGCCCTTCGACTTCATCCGCTTCCGCATGACCCGTTCGCGCGACCTGCGCGCCGCGGGCTACCGCGACCTGTTCATCAACCAGCCCTCCGTGCCGGACTCGCAGTCGGGCGTCAACCCGTGGCGGCCGTGGGAGGCGGATACCGATGTGCAGCGGCGCGAGCGCTGGGGCACCATCACTGCCGGCAATCCGGCGCTCAAGCCCGAGAAGAGTGACACGCTGACCATCGGCGTGGTGCTGCAGCCGGGCGGCTGGGCGCAGGGCATGCGCATCTCGGCGGACTACTACTCGATCCGCGTCAAGGACGGCATCTTCGCGCCCTTCGGCGGCGCCTCGCCGATCACGGCGTGCTGGGAGGGCAGTGGCAACCAGGATCCGGTGCTGATCCCGGTGCTGGTCGACCATGACGACGACCCGTCCACGCCGCCGATCGAGATGCAGCTGCCCGATCCGGACGTGCCGCCGGTCAACGGCCTGTTCGACGAGTCGCTGGCGGCCTGCCAGGACATCCAGTTCGCCATGAACGAGGATGGCACCCGGGACCTGACCAACATCGTCTCGTACTACACCGGCCGGTCCATCAACAACGACCCGTTCCAGCGTCGCGGCATCGACTTCTCGTGGGACTACATCTTCCCGCTGAACCGCATTGCCGACCGCCTGCCGGGCTCGCTGTCGGTGACGGTGCGCGGCACGAAGGCACTGGAGTCCTCCGGCATCAGCCGCGACTTCTTCGGCAACACCTCGTACGTGGACACGGTGGGCCAGATCCGCACCACCACGTTCATCCCGGGCCTGCCGGCGACGCCGCGCTGGACGGGCAACATCATCACCTCGTACCTGGCCGGCGACCTGACGCTGTCGTTGTCGGCCCGCTACATCGGTGGTGCCAAGCTCGACAAGCAGTGGGGTGACAGCCCGGATGATGCGAACTACATGAACGAGGAGGGCCAGTACCTGGCGGGCAGCATCGACGACAACAAGGTGGAGCCGTACTTCAACTTCGCGCTGAACGGCTCGTACAACCTGCGTGTCGGCAACATGCGCCAGTTCCAGGTGTTCGGCTCGATCAACAACCTGTTCGACAAGGATCCGCCGTTCAGCGGCGGCTATGTCTCGGGTGCGAGCCCGCAGTTCCACGACATCATGGGTCGCTCCTATCGGATGGGCGTGCGGCTCCGGTTCTGAGGACGAGGCGGCAGCCGGTCGCGCGGCACGAGTGCCGCGCGCCGGCCGGACCAACAACGAGAACATCAAATTTTGGGGGAATCCATGAATTCGATCCTTGGACCGACCAGGCTGGCGGCCATCGCCCTGGGGGCGATCGCCCTGGTGGGCTGCGACGCCATCAAGAACGTGGAGGAGGAAGACTTCAGCAGTCTTCCGACTCCGGGCGTGGTGCTGCGGGGGCAGGTGACGGGACTGTCCAGCAGCCCCGTGGAGCTGACGGCCACTTACACTGCGGCCGCGGACTACGTGGGGCCGTCGCCGCAGGGAACCATCGTCCGCACGGTGACGAAGGATGGCGGCGTGAGCTTTGCCGCCATCCCGAGGAACTCGCAGTACACGGTGACGGTGACCCAGCTGCCCATCGGCAAGCTGTGCCAGGTCGCCAACGGCAGCGGCACCGCCCAGGCGGACGTGAACGTCGTGACGGTGACCTGCGCGCCGGATCCGGACGCACCCACCTACACGGTCAGCGGCAGCGTGGTCGGCCTGGCCGGCAATGCCAATGGCCTGCAGCTCCTGCTGTCCTCGCCGGTGGGCGAGGAGACCATCGACGTTGCGGCCGGCGCCACCTCGTTCGCGTTCACCAGCGAACTGCTGACGGACTTCGACTATGAGGTCACGGTCAAGACCTCGCCCACGGTGTCGGCCGGCGGCCCGCCGACGACCCACAACTGCACGGTGCGCAATGGCAGCGGCACCGTGGTGGCGGACGACATTGCGGACGTGGAGGTGGCCTGCGGCTTCCCGGTCGGCGGTTCGGTCACGCTGATGGCCGCGGCGCTGGGCGCCGGGCTCAAGCTGCAGCTTGCACCGCCGGGCGCTGCGCCCGAAGTGGTGGATGTGACCGCGGCCGGCGAATTCGGGTTCGACGCGCTGCTGCCCAGCCATGCATTCGCCGTCTACGGTGTGTCGATCGCCCAGCAGCCGGCCGGCCAGGCCTGCATCATCGGCAATGCGGGATCGGTGCCGATGACCAGCATCCCGCTGGCGGAGGCGGCAGCCACCGCGCTGCAGGTGTACTGCAAGGACCTGCCCGGCGGTCCGTTCTCCGGAGCGGCGCTGACGGGGACCTACCAGCTGGATTCGGGGCGTGACTTCGTGACCTTCTTCCCCGATGGCACCTTCCTGCTGGGTTCCAACAGTGCAACGGCCCCGGAGCGGGGCGTGGAGCATGGCTTCTATTTCTACGGCAACTTCGGTCCCGGCACGCTCTGGTTCTTCGTGGCGACGGACACCAATGGCAGCGGCCGTGGCTTCTCCCAGTATCCGGCGACGGACTTCTTCGGCACCACTTATGTGGCCGGCGCGGTCACGACGGCTGCAGCGGGGCAGATCACGGGCGCGTTTGATCCGACGGGTGCGAGCGTGCCGTTCACGCTGGCGGAGGTGGACTCCACCGACGGCCAGCTGCACGGCGCGTGGGCGTCGGCGGACAACAGCCGCTTCATCGTCTTTGACACCACCGCGGGCACGGCCTTCCATGCGGGCGTCAACGGAGCGGCCAACGTGCAGGACCTGTGCATCGCGCTGGGGGCGGCCCAGGGTGCAGGCGCCGACGGCAGCTACACCGCCAACGCCACCCCTGGGGAGTGCACCAGCATTCCGGGTGGCCTGGCGCCGGTGAACACGGACACGACCGGCTTCTTTGCCATGCCGGGCGCGTTCGGGGGTTCCGTCGACTTCACCATCACGGCCGGGCCGCCGGGGGCAGTGAGCCTGCAGCCCTACTTCATGGGCGCACCCGCCGGCGCCCCGGTGGCGCTGGTCCGCAGCGAGAGCAATCTCTGACCTGCGCGGGCGGACTGCAACGAGGAAGGGGCGGGTGGCGACACCCGCCCCTTTTTCTGTATCCGACCGGTCGGCGGCCCTGCGCTGGCCGGCGGGCAGCGCGCGCCGGGGTAGTCCCCCCCCCAGGGGAACGTGTCCGCAGTGGACAATCCCGCGCCTCCCGCTATAATCGCGGCCCCTCCTTTACCCCTTCGAATTCAAAAGGTTATCTGTGGACGGCCAGTCGATGGCGCTCTTCACGGGCAACGCCAACCCGGCGCTCGCCCTGGACATCGCGCGACACCTGATGGTGCCCCTCGGACGTGCCTCGGTCGGCCGTTTCAGCGACGGCGAGGTCAATGTCGAGCTGATGGAGAACGTGCGCGGCCGCGACGTGTTCATCGTCCAGCCGACCTGCCCACCCACCAACGATCACCTGATGGAGCTGCTGGTGATGATCGACGCCTGCCGGCGTGCGTCGGCGGCGCGCATCACCGCGGTGATCCCGTACTTCGGCTACGCGCGCCAGGATCGCCGCCCGCGCGGCGCGCGCTCGGCCATCACCGCCAAGCTGGTGGCCAACATGATCTCGCGCGCCGGCGCCGACCGCGTGCTGACCATCGACCTGCACGCCGACCAGATCACCGGCTTCTTCGACATCCCCGTGGACAATGTCTACGGCTCGCCGGTGCTGCTGGGCGACGCCTGGAAGCAGGGCTACGAGAACATGATCGTGGTCTCGCCCGATGTGGGCGGCGTGGTGCGCGCCCGCGCGCTGGCCAAGCAGCTCGACGACTGCGACCTGGCCATCATCGACAAGCGCCGCCCGCGTGCCAACGAAGTGAAGGTGATGAACATCATCGGCGACGTGAAGGACCGCTCCTGCATCCTGATCGACGACCTCGTCGACACCGCCGGTACGCTGTGCCAGGCGGCCGAGGCGCTGAAGGAGCAGGGCGCGCGGCGCGTGGTCGCCTACATCACGCACCCGGTGCTGTCGGGCAAGGCGGTGGAGCGCATTGGCAACTCTGCGCTCGACGAGCTGGTGGTGACCGACACCATCCCGCTTTCACAGGCCGCGCGCGCCTGCGGGCGCATCCGCGTGCTGTCGGTGTCCGAGCTGCTGGCCGAGACCATCCGCCGCATCCGCGACGAGGAGTCGGTCAGCTCGATGTACATCGACTGAAGAAGTGTTCGAAGGTGGTGCGCGCTGGTCGCGGCGCGCACCGTGTTGCAACTGTGTGGAGACAATCATGCGCAAGACGTTCGAAATCGTCGCCGAGACGCGCAAGGAGCAGGGCAAGGGTGCGAGCCGCCGCCTGCGCCGCGCGGCCAAGGTGCCGGGAATCCTCTATGGCGGCAAGGATGCGCCGACCCCCGTGGTGCTCGATCACCTGAAGCTGCTGAACGTGATCGAGGACGAGAAGTTCTACTCCAGCATCATCAGGCTGAAGCTGGACGGCCAGGACCAGCAGGCCGTCGTGAAGGACGTGCAGCTGCACCCGGCCAGGAACCAGGTGCTGCACGTGGACCTGCAGCGCGTGCTGGCCGACCAGCCGATCCGCCTGCACGTGCCCATCCACTTCCTCAACGCCGGCAGCGCGCCGGGCGTGAAGCTGCAGGGCGGCATCGTGTCGCACCTGAAGACCGAGGTGGAAGTGTCCTGCCTGCCGAAGGACCTGCCCGAGGCGCTGGAGGTGGACATGTCGCAGATGAACCTGAACGAGACCATCTTCCTGAAGGACCTGAAGCTGCCCGAGGGCGTGACGCTGCCGGAGCTGGCCCAGGGTCGCAACCCGCCGGTGGTCTCCATCCACGCGCCGCGCGTCGAGGAGGCGGAGCCGGCGGCTGCCGAGGCGGCACCGGCCGCCGCCGCGCCGGCCGCTGCGAAGGAAGGCGAGAAGAAGGACGCCGGCAAGAAGTAATCCCTTCGCGGATTGCCGACCTGCCAGCGCCCGGCGCCGCCGCAGATGCCCGCCACCGCGATCCAGCTCATCGTCGGCCTGGGGAACCCGGGCCGCGAGTACGAAGCCACGCGCCACAACGCGGGCTTCTGGCTGGTGGATGAGCTGGCGCGGCGCCACGGCGGCGCCTTTCGCCTGGAGCCGCGCTTCCGTGCCGAGCTGGCACGGGTGCGGCTTGCGGGCGGCGAGGTGTGGCTGGCCAAGCCACAGGACTACATGAACAACAGCGGCCGCGTCACCGCGGCCGTTGCCTCCTTCTACAAGATCCCGCCGGCCGCCATCCTGGTGGCACATGACGAACTGGACCTTCCTCCCGGGGAGCTCAGGCTCAAGCTCGGGGGTGGAGCCGGCGGCCACAATGGCCTGAAGGACCTGATCGCGCACATCGGCGAGGGCTTCTGGCGGCTGCGCATCGGCGTGGGGCACCCCGGCTCGCGCGAGCTGGTCACGCCTTACCTGCTGGGACGGCTGGGGCCGTCCGAGCGCGCGCCCATCGAGCAGTCCATCCCGGCGGCGGCCGACATCGTGCCGGTGCTGCTGGAACAGGGCGGCGAGCGCGCGATGCAGCAGCTTCACACCACGCCACGCGCGCCGCGCGGCTGAACGTTCAAGGACTCACATGGGCATCCAATGCGGAATCGTCGGCCTGCCGAATGTCGGCAAGTCGACCCTGTTCAACGCGCTGACCAAGGCGCAGATCGCGGCCGAGAACTATCCATTCTGCACCATCGACCCCAACGTGGGCGTGGTGGGCGTGCCCGATCCGCGGCTCGCCGAGCTGGCCGCCATCGTCAAGCCCGAGCGCGTGCTGCCGGCGGTGGTGGAGTTCGTCGACATCGCCGGCCTGGTTGCGGGCGCCTCGAAGGGCGAGGGCCTGGGCAACCAGTTCCTGGCGCACATCCGCGAGACCGATGCCATCGCGCATGTGGTGCGCTGCTTCGAGAATGACGACATCGTGCATGTGGCCGGCAAGGTGGATCCCGTCGCCGACATCGACGTGATCGACACCGAGCTGTGCCTGGCCGATCTGGCGACCGTGGAAAAGGCGTACGAGCGCGCGGCCAAGGCTTCCAAGGCCGGCGACAAGGACGCGATCCGCAAGCGCGACCTGTTCGCGCGCCTGCGCGAGCACCTGAACGACGGCAAGCCGGCGCGCTCGGCATCGCTCGGCGACGAAGACCGCGCCGACCTGCGCGAACTGCACCTGCTGACGCTCAAGCCCATCATGTACGTGGCCAACGTCAACGAGAACGGCTTCTCCAACAACCCGTACCTCGACGCCGTGCGTGCGCGGGCGGAGAAGGAGGGCGCCGTGGTGGTGCCGGTCTGCGCCGCGATGGAGGCCGAGATCGCGCAGCTCGACGATGCCGAGAAGGGCGAGTTCCTGAAGGACATGGGCCTCACCGAGCCGGGCCTGGACCGCGTGATCCGCGCCGCCTACCAGCTGCTCGGGCTGCAGACCTACTTCACCGCCGGCGTGAAGGAGGTGCGTGCCTGGACAGTGAAGGTGGGCGCCACCGCGCCGCAGGCCGCCGGCGTGATCCACACCGACTTCGAGCGCGGCTTCATCCGCGCCGAGGTGATTTCTTACGAGGACTTCATCAAGTACGGCGGCGAGGCCGGCGCCAGGGAGGCCGGCAAGCTGCGGCTCGAGGGCAAGGAGTACGTGGTGCGGGAGGGCGATGTCATGCACTTCCGCTTCAACGTGTAGCGGCAGTGCGGGGCCGGAGCGGCGGCAGGGATCACGCGGCCTCCCTCTATCAATGAGCGTTCGGCCACGCAGTAAGTAGTTTCCGCATATATAGCCGTTTGATTATTGCCGGATGCCGCGCATTTTTTGACTGTCGCGGCAAGTGCTGACGCGGATACTTCCTCCACTGTAAAGTGCGCACCGTTTGGGGGCGTCGCGAAACGCGACGTATCGCATTTTAATTCTGGGGGTCATCGTGCCAAATCATGGATCCGTTCGATCGGCCGTACGCTCTTGCCTGAGTCTCGTGCTCTGCGCGGGCATCGCCACCGTGGCGACCGCCGCCGAGGAGCTCGACGAACTCGAGGAGGTCGTGGTCACTGCGCAGTTCCGCGAACAGAATGTGCAGGACACGCCTCTGGCGATCACTGCGGTCTCGGCTGAAATGCTCGAGAACCGCAACCAGACCAACATCACCGAGATCACCGCGCAGGCGCCGAGCGTGATGCTCAAGCCGCAGAGCGCCATGTACGGCCCGGCCATCGCGGCCTACATCCGCGGCATCGGCGCCGGCGACTTCAACCCGGCGCTGGAGCCCGGCGTCGGCATCTACATCGACGACGTCTACTTCGCCACGCTGACCGGCGGCATCATGGACCTGCTCGACCTCGACCGCGTCGAGGTGCTGCGTGGTCCGCAGGGCACGCTGGCGGGACGCAACTCCATCGGTGGCGCGGTCAAGCTCTATTCGAAGAAGCCCACGGCCGAGAACAGCGGTTCGTTCCACGTGACCTATGGTTCGCGCGACCGGCTCGACCTCCGCGGCACGGCGAATTTCGCGCTCACCGACAACCTGTTCGTACGCATCTCCGGCGTCGACAAGAAACAGGATGGCTATGTCAAGCGCCTCGACTACGGTTGCGTATACCCGAACAATCCCTTCGGCATCCCCGCGCAGCGCCCGACCACTGCAGGCTGCGTGCTGGGCAAGGACAGCAACGTCAATTACAGCGCCGCGCGCGCGGCGATCCGCTGGCTGGCCAGCGACAGGGCAGAGATCAACCTGTCGGCCGATTACGTGAACGACCGCCGCAATCCCACCGGCGTGGTGCTGGTCGATTACCGCGACGAGCCCAACATGGATGCGGCATTCGAGCGCTCGCAGGCCATCTACGCCAAGTATCCTACAACAACTCCACCGCCCACCACCTCG